>NZ_OX352320.1:4455000-4642311 GCF_947090785.1 Rheinheimera sp. MM224 | reverse complement strand
CATATCTCCAAAAGCCCCTAATAATTATTATTTAGTTAGGCAGGCGTAAGTGAAAAGAGCAGCATTATCATACGATCTTATCCACAAGTTCAATATTGACTTTTGCAAAAATGCGACGAGCGACAAAAACAATATGTAACCACTTGTTTTATATAACAATAAACCTCTTATTCTATTTACTGATATGTAAGCAAAAGATCAGACCAAAGCGGTCCAAAAACCGCTGTTTTTTAAAACAACTCACATTTTATCCCAGCTGAACAACCTGCCTTGTGGACAACTTTTAAAGATCGATAAAAAATAATGATCAGATCAGCAGAAACACAAGGATCTGCATTGACAACAGCTGCCGACCCGCTTAGAATTCGCGCTCTTTTTTAATCGCTGCGTTTTGGTTTTTACTAAAACACAGACCCTTAGTAAATATCGACCGGACGGACGAAGTTATGAAAAGAACATTTCAACCTAGCGTTTTAAAACGTGCTCGCGTCCACGGCTTCCGTGCTCGCATGGCTACCAAAAATGGCCGTCAAGTGATTGCACGTCGTCGTGCTAAAGGCCGCAAGCGCTTAACAGTCTAGTCAGATTCGTAAGCGCTGCGTGGTCAGCTATACATTCAGCAGGGAGTTACGTCTGTTAACTCCCCGCGAATTCGACAATGTCTTCCAAAATCCTTTCAGGGTTTCTTCTCCTCTCTTTACCATATTGTGTAAACCTACTCAGTCTACTCATCCAAGACTTGGTCTGACTATTGCCAAAAAACGTGTTAAATTAGCCACGCATCGAAACCGCATCAAAAGATGTTCACGGGATAGCTTCAGGCTACACCAACATGAACTTCCGCCTGTTGATTTAGTTTTGATGGTAAAAGGTGATATCAGCAACACGCCCAATGAAGAATTGCACAAGCAACTGGATAAGTTATGGGGCAAAATAGCTCGCCAATACAAAACACTGGTGCAAGACTGCTAATTTCCACTGTGCGTGGTTATCAGAAGTTGATCAGTCCGTTATTTGGACCCAGTTGCCGGTTTTATCCCACCTGTTCTCATTACGCTATTGAAGCCATAGAACGCTTTGGTGCCGTAAAAGGTGGTTGGTTAACTACAAAACGTTTATTAAAATGTCACCCCTTACATCCCGGTGGTGAAGACCCGGTTCCACAAAAGCAGAAAGAGACTAACTAACAGATGGATTCTCAACGCAGTTTATTAGTGATAGCCCTCGCCTTCGTTAGCTTATTGTTATGGCAGGCATGGCAAACCGATCACGCGCCTAAACCAGTAACTCCGGTCACTGAACAAAGCACAACCAGTTCAACTGGTTCAGCCGACTTACAATTAAGCAGTTCAGGCACTTCAGCTCAACCTGCTGCGCCAGTTGCTACTCAACAAGTGATCACCGTCAGTACTGATGTATTAAAAGTACAGATCGACACTAAAGGTGGCGATATTGTTGATTTAACTTTACCTGCTTTTACTTTAAGCAAAGACAGCGACCAGCCTTATCAGCTGATGCGTAAGTTAAACGGTTTTGAATACGTAGCTCAGTCTGGCTTATTAGCAGATGGCCCGGATGATAAACGCAACAGCGGTCGTCCTGTGTATTCTGCAGCCAAAACCAGTTACGCGCTTGCCAATGGCGAACAGCAAGTAGTGGTGCCTTTAACCTTTAACCATAACGGTTTAGAGATTGAAAAACGCTACACCTTTACCGCTGGAAAATATGATGTCCGGGTAGAATATTTACTGAAAAATACCACTGCTGAAACTAAGTTAGTTCAGCCTTATCAGCATCTGGTGCAAACCATTAACAATGGTGAAAGCAGCAGCATGATGATGCCTATCTACCGTGGTGCGGCTTTCTCTACTTCTGAAAAACGTTATGAAAAGTACGATTTTGAAGATATGCAGGAAACTAACCTGGCTCAATCCACCAAAGGTGGTTGGGTGGCTATGCTGGAGCACTACTTTGTAGCGGCTTGGGTTCCTGAGAAAACTGCAGATAATCAGCTGTATAGCTTAGTGAATAACGGCAACGGTATTGTAGGCGCTAAAGGCCCTGAACTGACGATTCCTGCTGGTGAAAGCCTGACTATAGCTTCTACTTTTTATGCCGGTCCGAAGGATCAGGATAACTTAGCCGCTATTGCTGATGGTCTGGATCTGACGGTTGACTACGGCTTCTTATGGTTTATTTCTCAGCCTTTATTCTGGTTGTTAACCACTATTCAAAGCTTTGTCAGCAACTGGGGTGTCGCCATTATTATGATCACCCTACTGGTGAAAGGTGTGATGTACCCTCTGACCAAAGTGCAGTACGAATCTATGGCCAAGATGCGTAATCTGAAGCCAAAAATTGACGAACTGCAGGCCCGTTATAAAGACGACCGCTCAAAAATGGGCCCGGCTATGATGGAGCTGTACCGCAAAGAAAAAGTAAACCCTATGGGTGGTTGCTTACCTATGCTGGTGCAAATGCCAATCTTCCTGGCTTTGTATTGGGTGTTCGTAGAGAGCGTGGAATTACGCCAGGCTCCGTTTATGTTATGGATCCAGGATTTGTCCACCCAAGACCCGTACTACGTATTACCAGTGCTGTTTGGTATCAGTATGTTTGTGATGCAAAAACTGACGCCTATGACAGTGACTGATCCTATGCAGCAAAAAATTATGCTGTGGATGCCAGTGGTGTTCTCAGTATTCTTCCTGTGGTTCCCAAGTGGTCTGGTACTGTACTGGTTGGTCAGCAACCTGATTTCTTTAGCCCAGATGCTGTATATCTACCGCGGCATGGAGAAGAAAGGTCTATACACCAAAAGCTAAGGCTTAAGGTATACACTTTAAAGGCCTGTTTTCAGGCCTTTTTGTTTTTTTGAGTTTAAAAACACAGTTTATAAAGTTGAGGTTTGACGTATGTACAGCACAGACACTATTGCCGCTCAGGCCACAGCCACAGGTCGTGCCGGTGTAGGAATAATACGGGTATCAGGCCCTGCCGTATCCGCAGTGGCTTCGGCTATTCTGGGCAAAGTGCCAAAACCCCGTACTGCTGAATACCTGCCGTTTTTAGACGAACAAAAACAAACTCTGGATCAGGGTATCGCCTTGTATTTCCCTGGCCCCAATTCCTTTACCGGTGAAGATGTACTGGAATTACAAGGCCACGGCGGCCCAGTACTTCTGGATATGCTGCTGCGCCGCGTGCTGGATATTAAAGACGTACGGATAGCACGGCCAGGCGAGTTTTCCGAACGGGCCTTTTTAAACGATAAATTAGATTTAACTCAGGCCGAAGCCATAGCCGACTTGATTGACGCAAGCTCTGAACAGGCAGCTCGTTCCGCTATGCATTCGTTACAGGGTGAGTTTTCGCGCAAAATTCATGACCTGGTAGAAAAAGTGATTTATCTGCGGATTTACGTAGAAGCTGCTATCGACTTTCCGGATGAAGAAATCGACTTTTTATCAGACGGCAAAGTGGCTGGTGATTTAGCCGAAATCATCTCCGATTTAGCCGGGATCCAGAAGCAAGCCACACAAGGCAGCATATTGCGTGAAGGCATGCGTGTGGTGATTGCCGGCCGGCCTAATGCCGGCAAATCCAGCTTATTAAATGCTTTAGCAGGCCGCGAAGCCGCCATAGTGACAGAAATAGCAGGCACCACCCGTGATGTACTGCGTGAGCATATTCATATCGACGGTATGCCTTTGCATATCATCGACACCGCAGGTTTACGTGAAGCCACAGACAAAGTGGAACAAATAGGGATAGAACGTGCCTGGCAGGAAATAGAACAAGCAGACCGCGTCCTTTTTATGGTTGATGGCACCACCACCAATGCCACCAGCCCGGCCGACATCTGGCCAGACTTTATGTCACGCTTACCCAAAGACCTGGGCTTAACTGTCATTCGCAATAAAGCCGACTTAACAGGTGAAACTACGGGTGCCAGCCAGGCCGGTGACTATCCGGTATTTCATATCTCGGCCAAAACCAATTCCGGCATAGAACAGCTACGGGATCACTTAAAAGCCTGTATGGGCTTTGACGCCAATACCGAAGGCAGCTTTATCGCCCGCCGCCGCCATTTAGACGCGCTGGAACGCGCTGCAGAGCATTTAGCCATAGGCGATGCTCAGTTGCATAACCACCTAGCTGGCGAGCTGTTAGCAGAAGAATTACGGCTTACTCAGCAACACCTGAATGAAATCACCGGCGAATTTAGTTCGGATGATTTATTGGGCAGGATTTTCAGCTCGTTCTGTATTGGCAAATAACAAAATTCTAACTCCCACCCCGCATTGCCAGATGATCGCTGGCGGTGCGGCGGATCAGCAACGTCAGTACTGCCGCCCCAGATAAAGTAATCACGCTTGCCGTTAATAATCCTGAATCAAAACTTCCGCTTTGTTTGGCTAAGTAACCACTGATGGCCGGTGCTATAACTTGCGCAGTGCCATAACAAAGCGTCATCTTACCCATCAGCTGAGCTGGTTTTGCTGGTAATAAGCGCCCTGCCATTGTCAGCATTAAGCTGACGCAACCAACAAAACTGATGCCAAATAAAAAGGCGCTGAACAATAACGCCAGCGCCTGGCTCCAGAGCACAGGTAACACAATAGCCAAAGCGTTCAGCAGTAAAGCCCAACGTAAACTGACTAAATAACCTGATAGTCGTGCGACCCGATCCCAGAGTAGCGCTGCTGGTGCTGCACCTACACCTAAAGCAAAAAATGCCCAGTTACCAAAACCAGTCAGTTCTGCATTCAAGCTCGCCATAGCGACAATAAAAGTGATAGTGACCACATAGCCATAACCGGCGCAGAAATACATCAAAAATAACGGCCAGAGGAAACTACGGGGCAAGGCCAAAGGAGTTGCGTCTGTGTTGTTGCTGGATAACGCCAGATGTGGTGCAGGCAACCAGCGCCAGGCCGGAACTATCAGCACCAATCCGAGTACACTAAGCGCCAGCCATTGCTGATCCCAACTCAAAGCTGCAACGCTAAACAGCTCGACTAATAAAGCCACTAAAGCTATGCCCAAGCCGAGGCCTGCAAAATGTAAACCCAGTTCAGCTTTCGCGCCACGCGCGGCCAGCTGCTGCAAAATAAGACCTGAGGCCAATAACATCGAAGCAGCCGAACTTAAACCTGCCAGAAAGCGCCACAAGCCCCAAAACAGCGGGTCTGAACTATAAGCTGTGGCCAGTGTGCTTAGCACCGCAAAAACCAAACCAATACGATAGGCATAAAACTTCCACTGCCAGTCTTTTAACCGCACAGCCAATAAAGCGCCGGCAAAATAGCCCAGATAATTTACTGCAGCTAAATAACCAGCCAGAGCTTCAGTAAGACCTGCACCGGACATCAAAGGAATAAGCGGAGTGTAGGCAAAACGCGCTATGCCTAAACACAACAGCTGACTAAAAAAACCAGCCAACAGGATGCGGCGGGCCACTGGATCAGACATACATTCCCTTCTTTTAGCACTCGCACTTTTTAGTCAGATTGACAGCCAACACAACGCAAAGCTATAGGCGAATAGTCGCAGAGATGGGCAGTTCGCCCGCACAATTTAAAAAGACAGCAGCATCTTTAGCGCTATCAAAAGTAATACGAAGGCAAATAACTTCTTCAACAAGGCCGCAGGCACTTTAGTGGCGAGCTGCACACCAAGCGGAGCAGCCACCACAGAACCTATACTCATTCCCAGCACAGCAGGCCAATACACAGCACCTATCAGATCCGGATGAGCAACAGGAGTTGTTTGCAGCATATAGGAGATTGCGCCAAACACAGTCACCGGAAAACCCACCGCCACTGAACTGGCTACGGCTTTGGGCATGGCCATAAAACGACTTAAAAAAGGCACCATCAAGACACCTCCACCAGCGCCGATAAAACTGCCGGTGGCTCCGACTAAAGCCGGAAACCAGCGTAATAGTTGATTTGAGGGAGGATCTTGCAGTTGCGTTTGATCCACTGCTGAAGGTTTTTCCTTCGACGGCTTTAACATAGAAAAAGCCACATAAAGCAAAAAAGCGGCGAAAATACACTGCAGCCACAAAGCTGGCAAACGTGTCACCAGCAAGGAGCCGAGCACAACGCCAAATAAACTGGCTGGTAACATCAACCTGATCAACCCCCAGTTAATAGTACCCTTTTGATGATGCACCCGCAGTGAAGAAACAGAACCTATAGCGGCAATCACCATAGAACTGGCAAGCGCAATCAGAGGTGAAACTTCTGCACTAAAACCTAAAGATGGCAGCATAAAAGTTAAAAAGGGCACTGTCACCAAAGCCATGCCGACGCCAATCAGGCCCAACAACAAGCCACCAGCAAGACCCGCCAGAATAAATAACGTCAGTACCCACAGATCCATAATTTCCCGCTTTCATCAAAAAGGCCAGCAGATGCTGGCCTGGTAGAATATTTTAGTTACCGCGCATAGGTGGCGGTTAAAGTCGCTTTGCCAATGGCGGTCGCATTCAGCATAAAACCTACTACAGCAGCGCTGGCACCATCAGGTACGCCTAAAGTCGCTTCCGGTAAAGCCCAAACCGTAAACTGATAGCGGTGCATACCATGGCCTTCAGGTGGGCAGGCGCCACCAAATTCTTTGATGCCATAGTCGTTGTTAAAACAGCGGCAGCCTACTGGTAGCTGACCATTACCAGCGCCCTGAGCGAATGAAGTGACAGTAGCTGGAATATCCAGAACCAGCCAATGCCAGAAACCTGAACCTGTAGGTGCATCCGGATCGAACACAGTAATAGCAAAACTTTGAGTACCGGCTGGCGCATTCTGCCAGTTTAATGCAGGCGACAGATTCGGACCATCACAACCAAAACCATTAAATTCAAAGGTCTTTGCCATAAAATGGCCTTCACGGATATCCGGGCTTGTCAGTTGAAATACGCTGGATGTCATGCTTTTCCTTAGATTGAATTCAGAATTAAGAGGTATAAAAATTGAGTCTGGACTTTGCCGCTAAGCAAATCCAGACTTTTGCGACCAATTCAGGTCACTGCTCTTTAAGAGTGCGGTCTTTAACTATGTTGCTGTAACCACTGATAAAACATCTGTTTTGGCATAGCACCAGATTGTTGGGCAACCAGCTTACCTGCTTTAAACAACATCAGAGTGGGAATAGAGCGAATTTGAAACTGTGCTGCCAGTTGTTGTTGCTGTTCAGTATTTACTTTGGCAAACCGAAATTGTGGCTCTAACTCTGCCGCGGCCTGATTAAATACCGGCGCAAAGTTCAGACAAGGCCCACACCAGCTGGCCCAAAAATCCACCACCACAGGTAATTCTGACTTTTGGATCTGATTGACAAAATTCTGCTGGGTTAACTCTATAGGTTTTCCGGCAAAAAGCGCGTCTTTGCACTGACCACATTTAGGATGATCGGCAAACTTTTCCGGCTGAACCCGGTTTAAGGTTGAACAGTGAGGACAGGCAATAATCATAACTGGCTCCAGATTGGGCTATGGAAGCAAGATATGGCCCCCAACAGGGTTTTTATAGGGTAGTAAGCATAAAAAAACCGGCTTTCGCCGGTCTTTTTATAAGTCAGAGATTAATCTCTTGGCTTACGTGGTGCACGTGGAGCTGCACCTGGACGCGGGCCTGAGCCTGTTTCCGTGCGTTCACGACGTGGTGCTGAGCTTGGAGCTGAACCAGAGGTTGAACCACCAGCTGTTGAGCCGGTATCCACACTGATATTCAGTTTCTGCTTACGCACATAGACCTTTTTCAGGTGCTGCATAGTTTCAGCCGGGATATTGGCTGGTAATTCTACAGTACTGAAATGATCAAACAGCTTGATGTTACCGATGAACTGGCTGTCGATGTTGGCTTCGTTTGCGATAGCGCCAACGATGTCACCAGCGCGCACACCATGTTCTTTACCCACTTCAATGCGATAATTGGTGTAATCACCTTTTAACTCACGACGTTGACGTGGTGGACGATCTGCACCGCGCTCAGGACGGTCACCTGAACGTTCTGGTCTGTCGCCACGGGCAAATTTATCACGGCCTGAAGATGGAGCACGATCATCACGGTCACGGCTATGTGGTTCACGGATTTCCGGGAACTGGTTAGCTACGTTTAACGGAGAATCTTTCTGCGCCAGATACAACAGGGCTGCAGCCATATCTACATCAGTGGTTTCTAACTTTTCACGCCAATCGTTCACCAGATCCTGGAAGAAGCTTAAGTTTTTCGCTTCAATGGTCTGGGCTAACTGAGCACGGAAAGACTCGATACGACGTTGTTCAATCACCTGACCTGTTGGCAGCGACATTTTTTCAATCGGCTGACGAGTCGCATGTTCGATAGTACGCAGTAAACGACGTTCACGTGGCGATACAAACAGAATGGCTTTACCATCACGACCAGCACGGCCAGTACGACCGATACGGTGTACATAAGCTTCGCTATCGTATGGAATGTCATAGTTGATAACCAGACTGATACGTTCTACGTCCAGACCACGGGCAGCAACGTCTGTTGCAACTATCACGTCCAGCTGATCAGCTTTTAAACGACGGATGGTTTGCTCGCGGTGAGCCTGGTTCATATCACCGTTTAAGCAAGCTACTGCATAACCACGGGCGCCCAGCTTTTCAGCAATTTCTTCAGTCGCACTTTTGGTACGAACGAAAATGATGCTTGCATCATATTCTTCGCCTTCCAGAATACGGGTTAACGCATCCAGCTTCTGATTATTGTCCAGCATCACGTAACGCTGTTGAATACGCTCAACAGTGGACGTTTTTGATTCGATTTTTACTTCATGAGCATTTTTTAAATGCTTCTGAGCAATAGCACGGATCTGGTTTGGCATAGTCGCGGAGAACATCGCAACCTGACGGCCTGGCGGAGTAGCATCCATGATAGTTTGAACATCATCGATAAAACCCATACGCAACATTTCGTCGGCTTCGTCCAGTACTATGGCACGCAGTTTATCCAGCACTAAAGTGCCGCGATCCAGGTGGTCCATGATACGACCTGGCGTACCAACAATAACTTGAGAACCACGTTTCAGTGCTTTTAACTGAGTGGTGTAGTTTTGACCGCCATATAAAGGCAGTACATGGAAAGCTGGCATATAACGGGCATAAGCCTGGAATGCTTCTGCAACCTGGATAGCCAGTTCGCGAGTAGGAGCCAACACTAAAATTTGTGGATCATTTTGGGCCGGATCTAAACGGGCTAATAAAGGCAGTGCAAACGCAGCTGTTTTACCAGTACCTGTTTGGGCTTGGCCTAGCAAGTCTTCACCAGCTAGTAACTTAGGAATAGCCGCTTCCTGAATTGGAGACGGATGTTCATAACCAAGTTCTAAAACTGCACGAAGAATAGGTTCCGGCAGCGCTAGCTGGGAAAAAGACATGGACTCGGACATATATTGTATAAACCTCAATAACACGCAGGCGAACGGTTTGTGCTATCGTAGATTTACTGAGCCTGCTTTGCAGTAAAAATACCCAAAAAGGTGCAAGAAGCATTCGCTTTGCACGTTTTAATTCCAGTAGTATAGCCAATCATTTCACTGACAATAGGATGCAGTATGATTGAGATCCTTGTGGGCAGCCAAATGGGCGCTGCGGAATATGCAGCAGAACAAGTAGCTGAAACTTTGGAAAAAGCGGGTTATGAAGTAAAACTTCATCTCACCCCTGATTTAACACTGATAACCAGAAATAGTATCTGGTTAGTCGTCACTTCGACGTATGGCGCAGGGGATCTGCCCGATAATATCCAACCTTTTGTGGATCAATTAGCACAAGATCGAACAGATCTTACCACAGTTTCCTACGCAGTGATCACTTTAGGTGATTCCAGTTACGATACTTTTTGTCTGGCCGGTAAAAAAATCTCTGACCTTTTTGGTTCTTTAGGTGGCCGATTATTGTTACCAGGATTAGATATAGATGTTTTAACGGCTGAACTGCCTGAAGATCAAGCTTTGGTCTGGCTACCTGAATTTATCAAAACTCTGCCTTAAATCCTGCTTAGTTATACAGAACAGGATCTTTTGCGCTTCATCACCCAAAGGCCCATAAACAAAGGGCCTTTACTCTTTATAACCCGATAATGATCCACTTCTATATAAAGAGGATCATACTTATGATCCAGTTACACATAGATATCCACAGTTTTCACTTATTTTTATGTCGAATGTGTATAAGTGTAGTTATAACTTATGTAAAAGCTGAAGTTATCCTCTGTGTAACAAATCAGGTTTTATGCCCTGTGTATAAAAGTGCTAGTTAAACACCGCTTGTTCGACTCAGGATCTTGTGTTGATCACAGGATCCGATCCTTTCTAACTGATTGATCTTCAAAACAGATCAAGGGTTACCCACAGAAAAGGCTCTGTATAGTAGTAAACATAATAAAAAGATCTCTTTAAAGATCCTTATATATTATTAGTGATCTTTCGAGGATCGTGATCGAGTTTTAATCATTTCCCAAAGCCTCAGATCCAGTTACAATACGCGCCCTTTTTACAGAACTGGTTTGAGTTCGAGGCCTATATGCTTTTTCAGGAAACATTTGATGTCATCGTTGTTGGTGGTGGTCACGCCGGCACAGAGGCTGCGCTTGCTGCGGCCCGCATGGGAATGCAAACTTTATTGCTGACTCACAACGTTGAGACTTTAGGTCAGATGTCCTGTAATCCGGCCATTGGTGGCATTGGTAAAGGCCATCTGGTGAAAGAAATTGATGCCCTGGGTGGTGTCATGGCGAAAGCTACGGATCGTGCAGGGATCCAATTCAGAACTCTAAACAGTTCGAAGGGCCCGGCTGTCCGTGCAACCCGTGCTCAGGCTGACCGTCAGCTCTATCGTGCAGCTGTACGTTTAGTTCTTGAAAACCAGCCAAACCTGAAGATCTTTCAACAAGCCTGTGATGACTTGATCGTAGAAAACCATCAGGTTTATGGTGTAGTGACCCAAATGGGTTTGAAATTTAAAGCCAAATCAGTGGTGCTGACTGTAGGTACTTTCCTCGGTGGCCAGATCCATATTGGTTTACAAAATTACAGCGGTGGCCGTGCAGGTGATCCGCCGTCCATAGCGCTTGCCAGACGTTTACGTGAATTGCCTTTCCGTGTGGGTCGCTTAAAAACCGGTACTCCACCCCGAATTGATGCCAGAACTGTTGATTTTTCAGTGATGCAGGCTCAGCCTGGTGATAACCCTACTCCGGTGTTTTCGTTTATGGGATCCCACAGGGATCAACCAACGCAGATACCTTGTCATATCACCTACACCAACGAGCAAACTCACGATATTATTCGTAATGGTTTAGACAGATCCCCTATGTACACTGGTGTGATTGAAGGCATAGGCCCACGTTATTGCCCTTCGATTGAAGATAAGATCACCCGTTTTGCTGACAAAGATAAACATCAGATCTTTATTGAACCTGAAGGTTTAACCACACACGAGCTGTATCCAAACGGGATATCTACCAGCTTGCCTTTTGACGTGCAGTTAAACCTGGTTCGTTCGATCATAGGTCTGGAAAATGCCCATATTACCCGCCCTGGTTATGCCATTGAATATGACTTTTTTGATCCACGTGATTTAAAAACTTCATTGGAAACTAAATTCATTAAAGGTTTGTTTTTTGCAGGACAAATCAACGGCACTACAGGCTACGAAGAAGCTGGTGCTCAGGGCTTAATGGCTGGCATGAACGCTGCGCTTTCTGCTCAGGACAAAGAGTCCTGGACACCAAGCCGTGATCAGGCCTATGTCGGTGTATTGATTGACGATCTGACCACTATGGGTACGAAAGAGCCCTACCGTATGTTCACCAGCCGTGCTGAATACCGTCTGATGTTACGTGAAGACAATGCTGATATTCGTTTAACCGCCAAAGGTCGTGAGTTAGGTTTGGTTGACGATGTTCGCTGGGCAGCATTTAACCTGAAAATCGAACAAATTGAACTGGAACGTCAGCGCTTAAAACAGCAGTGGATCCACCCACAACACGCGGCTTTGGCTGAAGTGAACCTGTTGGTGAAAACTCCGCTGAGCAAAGAAGCCAGTCTGGAAGAATTGATCCGTCGTCCTGAAGTGAATTATCAGGATCTGATGAAAATTGATCTGGTAGGCCCTGGGTTAGCCGACCCTGCAGCTGCTGAACAGGTTGAAATTCAAATCAAGTACGAAGGTTATATCAATCGCCAGCAGGATGAGATCTCCAGACAAGAGCGTAACGAGAACACCCGTTTACCTGCAGGCTTTGATTACAAAGCGGTGAAAGGTTTATCCAACGAAGTGATACTGAAACTGAATCAGGTGCAACCTGAAACTATGGGTCAGGCTTCTCGTATTTCAGGCATCACGCCTGCCGCTATTTCGTTATTGCTGGTCTACCTGAAAAAACAGGGTTTACTGCGCAAATCTGCTTAAGCATTGGGATCATCATGCTGGAAAAATTAAAAAAGCTGGTCGCACAGACCAGCTTGGTTTTATCTGAACACCAATTGCAACAGCTTGTGGCTTATGTTCAACTGCTGGACAAGTGGAACAGTGCTTACAATCTGACCTCAGTGCGTGATCCGGAAGAAATGCTGGTGAAACACATTATGGACAGCCTGGTTGTGGCGCCTTTTGTCACTGGAAAACGTATTATCGACGTCGGTACCGGTCCTGGTTTACCTGGTATACCACTGGCGATCGCTTTACCTGACAAGCAATTTTACCTGCTGGACAGCCTTGGCAAACGTATTCGTTTTTTAAATCATGTCAAATTACAGCTGAAACTACAGAACTTTGAAGCTATTCAGAGTCGGGTGGAAGATCATCAACCTGAAACAGGGTATGATGCGGTGCTGAGTCGGGCTTTTGCTTCAATGACCGATATGGTGAATTGGTGTCAGCATTTGCCAGGAGCCAATGGCCAGTTTTTAGCCATGAAAGGTGCTTTAGCTCAAGAAGAAATTGCAGCTTTGCCGAATTTTGTTAAAGTTGTCGGCAGTCATCCGTTACAGGTGCCAACACTGAACGCCGAACGTTATCTGGTAGTGTTGGAGAAAGTCTAATTTAATCAAAAACGTATTGGGGTCCTTGTGGGAAAAGTCATAGCTATTGCAAACCAGAAAGGTGGTGTGGGCAAAACAACCACAGCGGTCAATCTGGCTGCCTCTATGGCCGCAACCAAACGCAAGGTGCTGCTGATTGATTTAGACCCGCAAGGCAATGCCACCATGGGCAGTGGTGTCGACAAATACGCCGTGCATGCCAGCGCCTATGAGTTGTTGGTGGAAGAAAAACCTTTTGCCGAAGTGGTGGTGAAAGAAACGGCCGGTGGTTACCACTTGATCGCAGCAAATTCTGATGTGACAGCCGCCGAAGTACGGTTACTTAACGTCTTTGCCCGCGAACTGCGTTTACGTAATGCGCTCAAAGACGCCCGCCAACAGTACGATTTTATTTTTATTGATTGTCCGCCAGCACTGAACATGCTGACGGTGAATGCCATGGCCGCCGCCGACTCCGTGCTGGTGCCTATGCAATGTGAATACTATGCGCTGGAAGGTTTAACTGCCCTGATGGACACCATCAACCAGCTGACGTCTGTGGTGAATGCCGACCTTAAAATCGAAGGTATTTTGCGTACTATGTACGACCCGCGGAACCGTCTGGCGAATGATGTGTCTGAACAGCTGAAGCAACATTTTGGCGATAAAGTCTACCGCGCCGTGATCCCACGTAACGTACGACTGGCGGAAGCGCCAAGTTTTGGTACTCCGGTCATGTATTACGACAAAGGTTCAACAGGGGCAAAAGCCTATCTGGCGCTCGCTGGCGAAATTTTACGCCGCGCCGATAAAAAAACTGTAAAAACCACCACTCCCGCCTAATTGACAAGGAATACAACTGAAGATGTCGGTAAAAAAACGTGGCTTAGGCCGGGGCTTAGACGCTTTACTCACTACTAAACCTGTGTCTGATCAACAGAATGACGCCAACTTTTCTTCAGCCCAGCGCAGCGAATTGCAAAAACTGCCGATTGAATGGCTCAAGCCTGGTAAATACCAGCCGCGTAAAGATATGTCGCAGGATGCACTGGAAGATTTAGCCAGTTCAATTCGCTCTCAAGGTATTATTCAGCCTATTGTTGTGCGTCAGATTGGTGAACAATCCTATGAAATCATCGCTGGTGAGCGGCGCTGGCGTGCAAGCCAGTTGGCGCAACTGGATGTTATTCCTTGTATTATCAAAGATGTACCAGACGAAGCTGCTGTCGCTATTGCCCTGATTGAAAACATTCAGCGCGAAGATCTGAATGCGATGGAAGAAGCCATTGCGCTGCAGCGTTTATTGTCCGAATTTGAACTGACGCATCAGCAAGTGGCTGATGCTGTTGGTAAATCACGCGCTAGTGTGACTAATTTATTACGCCTGAACCAGTTGAATGACGATGTGAAGTTACTACTGGAACATGGTGATATCGAAATGGGTCATGCCCGTGCTTTATTAGCTCTGGATGGCCTGGCGCAATCCGATGCAGCCCGCATTGTGGCTGCAAAGCAGATGACGGTACGTGATACTGAAAATCTGGTGCGCCGACTGCTTGAACCTACCCCTGAAGCCACTCCAAAAGTAAAAGACCCGGATGTAAGTTCGCTGGAGCAACGCTTAAGTGAACGTTTTGCCGCCCCCGTTGAGATTAATTACAACAAAAAGGGCAAAGGCAATCTGGTGATTTCATACAGCAGCTTAGATGAGCTGGAAGGCATACTGAGCAAATTACAGTCAGAGTATTCTGAATCCTAGGCTGTAATTTTTCATTATCTCAGACAAAAGTTAGAGTAAGGCCGCTTTTTCTTGCAAAAAAAAGGCAGATAAGTATACTTGCGCTGGCTTTAAACTATTCAATATTGACAGGATTAGCAGGCCATAAAAAGTGCTGAAAACTCAAAAAAAAGGCCCTTTATCGCTAATCTCTAAGTTGTTGCTGAGCCAGCTTGTGGCCGCAGCCGTAATGACAACTATAGTTTGGCTGGCAATGGATGGACGATCCGCAAAATCTGCTTTGTTGGGGCTGCTCTGTGGCATGCTTCCTCATTCCATCTTTGCCTGGTATGTGTTCCGTTTTCACGGTGCAGATCAGGTTCAATTGATCCTGAAATCCATTTACCGTGGCGAAGCCATCAAATTTTTTGTCGTAGCATTGCTGGTGTTGGCAGTGCTGAAATTTGTCGCAGTAGTGCATTGGATTTTTATCACGGCCTTTAGCGTGGCATTGCTGTTACAAATACTGATACCGATTTTAATTAACTACGATAATTGGGACTAACGATGGCATCAGGTGCTGAGATTACAAGCAACGAGTATATTACTCACCACTTGACCAACTGGAGTGTCGGCGAAGGTTTTTGGACCGTTCACGTTGATACTTTAGGCTGGTCAATTCTAATGGGACTTGTGTTCCTGTTCTCTTTCCGTGCTGTGGCCAAAAAAGCCAACGCCGGTGTTCCGACCAAATGGCAATGTGCCGTCGAAATGCTGGTCGAGTTTATCGACAGTACAGTCAAAAATACCTTTCATGGTAAAAGTGCCGTTATCGCCCCACTGGCATTAACCATTTTTGTCTGGGTATTGCTGATGAACCTGCTGGACTTGATCCCTGTGGACTTTATTCCATATTCAGCCCAAATGATCGGCGCGTCTATGGGTTATGACCCACACCATGTCTACATGAAAATTGTACCTACCACCGACCTGAACATGACTATTGCTCTGGCGTTGGGTGTCTTTATTCTGATGATTTATTACTCAATCAAAATTAAAGGTGTTGGCGGCTTTATCAAAGAACTGACTACTCAGCCGTTTAATACGCCTTGGTTATACTGGTTCAACTTTATTCTGGAAGTTGTAGCTCTGCTTGCTAAGCCATTGTCACTGGCACTGCGTCTGTTCGGTAACTTATACGCAGGTGAGCTGATCTTTATCCTTATCGCTATGACAGGCATTTACCAGATTTTTGGTCTGCATTTTGTCTGGGCTGCGTTCCACTTACTGGTTATCCCACTTCAGGCCTTTATTTTCACTATCCTGACCGTGGTATACCTGAGTATGGCGCACGAGAAACACTGATTTCGTTTTAACTTTAACTTTAACTTAGAAACTTGGAGAAAATCATGGAAATGGTATTAGGCTTAAAATACATCGCAGTAGCCCTGTTAATCGGTTTCGGTGCCTTAGGTACTGCAATTGGTTTCGGTACTTTAGGTGGTAAATTCTTAGAATCAGCTGCTCGTCAACCTGAACTGGCCGGTTCTTTACAAGGTAAAATGTTTATCGTTGCAGGCTTAATCGATGCTATCGCTATGATCGGTGTTGCTATCGGTCTGTACATGCTGTTCGCACTCGCTTAATTCGGTTTCTGAACAGAACCATTTACTTTGTAAAATTAAGGAGAAGCGGTTGTGAATATTAACGCCACTCTCATTGGTGAATTGATAGCTTTCCTGGTGTTCGTACTTTTTTGTATGAAATATGTATGGCCACCAATCATCAATGCTATTGAAACTCGCCAGCAAAAAATTGCAGACGGTTTGGCCGCGACTGATCGCGCCGAGCAAGATCTGCGTTTAGCGCAAGAGAAAGCAAAACAGCATCTGGTTGAAGCAAAGACGCAAGCCTCTGCTTTGATTGACCAGGCTAAAAAACGCGAACAGCAGATTATTGAAGAAGCTGCCGTAAAAGCCCAGGCAGAGCGGGAAAAAATCCTGGCTCAGGCGAAAGCCGAAGTCGAAGCTGAACGGATCAGAGCTAAAGAAGAATTGCGTAAGCAAGTTGCAGCTTTAGCTGTAGCCGGTGCAGAAAGAATTCTTCAGCGTTCAATAGATGAAGCTGCTCACAGCGACATCCTGGAAAAACTGGTCGCAGAACTTAATTGAGGATGAGCCATGTCTGAACTGACTAATTTAGCTCGTCCTTACGCCAAAGCGGCGTTTGAGTTTGCAGTAGAGCACAATGCATTAGAAGCCTGGACTGGCATGTTATTTTTCGCTGCTGAAGTAGCAAAAAATGATTTTGTCTCCGAGCAACTGCAAAGTGCCGGTGCAGCTGAAAAGCAAGCTGAGTTCTTTTTAAAAGTGTGCGGTGAGCAGTTAAATGCCCATGGCCAGAACTTTATTAAGCTCATGGCGGAAAATAATCGCTTGCTGGCGTTGCCTGCAGTGTTTGACGGTTATGTTGCATTAAAAGCTGAGTACGAAAAGGAAGCCACTGTTGAAGTGATTTCTGCTACGACACTCAACGCAGCACAACAAGACAAACTGGCTGCGGCTTTATCGCAACGTTTAGCACGTAAAGTGAAATTGAACTGTAGTGTAGATCCGACCGTCGTTGGCGGTATGTTAATCAAAGCCGGTGATATGGTGATTGACGGCTCGGTTCGTGGCAAGTTAGACCGTTTAGCTACTGCACTGCAGTCATAATTGGGGATTAGAGCATGCAACTGAATTCCACTGAAATCTCTGAACTGATCAAAAAACGTATTGAACAGTTCGAAGTTGTCAGTGAAGCTCGCAACGAAGGTACTATCGTCGCTGTTACTGACGGTATTATCCGTATCAACGGCCTTGCTGACTGTATGCAAGGCGAAATGATTGAGCTTCCTGGCAACCGTTACGCTATCGCACTGAACTTAGAAAGAAATTCAGTAGGTGCTGTAGTTATGGGTCCTTATGCGGACCTGCGTGAAGGCACAAAAGTTAAATCTACTGGCCGTATCCTTGAAGTACCAGTTGGCCCAGGTCTGTTAGGCCGTGTGGTAAACACTTTAGGTGAGCCAATCGACGGTAAAGGTCCAATCGATGCTGCTGGTTTCGCACCAGTAGAAAAAATCGCTCCGGGCGTTATCGATCGTCGTTCAGTAGACCAACCTCTGCAAACTGGTTACAAGTCAGTTGACTCCATGATCCCAATCGGTCGTGGTCAGCGTGAATTGTTAATCGGTGACCGTCAGACAGGTAAAACGGCTTTAGCTATCGATGCAATCATCAACCAGAAAACTTCTGGCGTGAAATGTATCTATGTAGCTATAGGCCAAAAAGCTTCTACTATCGCTAACGTAGTACGTAAACTGGAAGAGCACGGCGCTCTGGCCCACACTATTGTTGTTGTAGCTTCTGCTTCTGAAGCCGCTGCACTGCAATTCCTGGCGCCATACTCTGGTTGTACTATGGGTGAATACTTCCGTGACCGCGGTGAAGATGCACTGATCGTATACGATGACTTGTCTAAACAAGCTGTTGCTTACCGTCAAATATCTCTGCTGTTACGTCGTCCACCAGGCCGTGAAGCTTACCCAGGTGACGTATTCTATCTCCACAGCCGTCTGTTAGAGCGCGCATCTCGTGTAAACGAGCATTATGTTGAGCGTTTAACGAACGGTGAAGTGAAAGGCAAAACTGGTTCATTAACTGCACTGCCAATTATCGAAACTCAGGCTGGCGACGTTTCTGCGTTCGTTCCAACCAACGTAATTTCGATCACTGACGGTCAGATCTTCTTAGAATCTGGTTTATTCAACGCCGGTATCCGTCCAGCCGTAAACGCTGGTATTTCGGTATCTCGTGTTGGTGGTGCTGCTCAAACAAAAATCATCAAAAAGCTGGGTGGCGGTATCCGTTTAGCCTTAGCTCAGTACTCTGAACTGGCGGCATTCGCTCAGTTCGCTTCTGACCTGGATGACGCGACTCGTGCGCAGTTAGACCACGGCCAGAAAGTTACTGAACTGATGAAACAGTTACAATACGCGCCAATGGGCGTGGCTGATATGGGTGTGTCTATTTTCGCTATCGAAAAAGGCTACATGAAAGACATCGAAGTTGCCAAAATCCTTGATTTTGAAGCTGCTTTAATTGCTTACATGCACTCAGAGCACGCAGCGTTTATGGCTGATCTGAACAAAACCGGTAACTACAACGACCAAATCGAAGCGACATTAAAAGGCGCTATTGAGAAGTTTAAAGCAACTCAGACTTGGTAAACATATCGGGTGTGGGCAACCGCACCCGGTCGTTGAAACTTTCGGAGATTAGTCATGGCCGGCGCAAAAGAGATAAAAAGTAAGATCGGGAGTATTAATAATACTCGTAAGATCACCAGCGCAATGGAAAAGGTAGCAGTCAGCAAAATGCGCAAAGCGCAAGAGCGGGTTGCACATAGCCGTCCATACGCTGAAGGTATGCGCAAAGTGATCGGCAATATCGCAAACGGCAACATCGAATACCGTCATCCGTATTTAACGGAACGTCCGGTAAAAAATGTGGGCTACATTGTGATATCGACAGACCGTGGCCTTTGCGGCGGCTTAAATACCAATGAGTTCAAACGTATTGCTCTGGACCTGAAAAGCTGGAAAGAGCAGGGAGCTTCGGCCCATATTGCGGTGATCGGCAACAAAGCTACAGCGTTTTTCAAACGTTTTGGCGGTAAAGTGCTGGCACAACAAACTGGTCCTGGTGATAACCCACGTTTGGCTGATGTGATTGGTTCGGTTCAGGTGATGCTGAAAGCATACGAAGAAGGCCGTATCGACCGCTTGTTCCTGGTGTTCAACAAGTTTGTAAATACCATGAAACAAGAGCCAGTGATCGAACAACTCTTACCTTTGCCAAAAGCAGACGTAACAGCGAAAAGCCATAGCTGGGATTACATTTACGAACCGGATCCAAAGGTAATTTTAGATAAATTACTGAGCCGTTACGTAGAGTCTCAGGTGTACCAGGGTGTAGTTGAAAACGCGGCGAGCGAACAAGCTGCCCGTATGGTGGCGATGAAAGCCGCTACAGACAACGCTGGTAGCTTAATGGATGACCTGAAGTTGGTTTACAACAAAGCACGTCAAGCAGCTATTACCCAGGAACTGAGCGAAATCGTCGGTGGGGCCGCTGCCGTTTAAGGCTTAGGTTACAGAAATTAGAGGATTAAACATGAGTCAAGGTAAGGTAGTCCAAATCATTGGCGCCGTTGTGGATATCGACTTTCCACAAGAATCGGTACCTGGTATCTATGACGCGTTAAACGTAACAAGCGGCGACCTGGCTGGTTTAGTACTTGAAGTACAACAGCAATTAGGCGGCGGTACTGTACGTGCTATCGCGTTAGGTTCAACCGACGGTTTACGTCGTGGCGCTGAAGTGTCTAACACTGGCAAAGCCATCCACGTACCAGTAGGTAAAGCGACTTTAGGTCGTATCATGAACGTATTAGGCGAGCCAATCGACGAAGCTGGTCCTATCGGTGAAGATGAGCGTATGCCTATCCACCGTGCTGCACCAAGCTACGAAGATCAAGCCGCTTCAAACGCTCTGTTAGAAACAGGCATCAAGGTTATCGACCTGGTATGTCCGTTTGCTAAAGGCGGTAAAGTAGGTCTGTTCGGTGGTGCCGGTGTTGGTAAAACCGTAAACATGATGGAACTGATCCGTAACATCGCGATAGAACACAGTGGTTACTCTGTATTCGCCGGTGTAGGTGAGCGTACTCGTGAAGGTAACGACTTCTATCACGAAATGAACGATTCAAACGTACTGGACAAAGTATCACTGGTGTATGGCCAGATGAACGAGCCGCCAGGCAACCGTTTACGTGTAGCTCTGACCGGTCTGACTATGGCTGAGAAGTTCCGTGACGAAGGCCGTGACGTTCTGTTCTTCGTGGACAACATCTACCGTTACACACTGGCCGGTACTGAAGTATCAGCTCTGTTAGGCCGTATGCCATCTGCAGTAGGTTACCAGCCAACGCTGGCCGAAGAGATGGGTGTACTGCAAGAGCGTATCACTTCAACTAAAACTGGTTCTATCACATCTGTACAAGCGGTTTACGTACCAGCGGACGACTTAACTGACCCGTCACCAGCTACTACGTTCTCTCACTTAGATGCGACAGTTGTATTGTCTCGTAACATCGCTTCACTGGGTATTTACCCGGCGATCGATCCACTGGACTCTACTTCACGTCAGCTGGACCCGTTAGTGATCGGTAAAGAACACTACGATACAGCCCGTGGCGTGCAGTCAGTGCTGCAACGTTACAAAGAATTAAAAGACATCATCGCCATCTTAGGTATGGACGAATTGTCTGATGAAGACAGAACTGTGGTTTACCGTGCACGTAAAATCCAACGTTTCCTGTCTCAGCCATTCTTCGTAGCCGAAGTATTCACTGGCTCTCCAGGCAAATACGTTCCGCTGAAAGAAACTATCCGTGGTTTCAAAGGCATTCTGGAAGGTGAATTCGATCACATGCCAGAACAAGCCTTCTACATGGTTGGTTCTATCGACGAAGCGATCGAAAAAGCGAAGAAGCTGTAATCAACTACAGCTTTAGGAGAGCGAAATGGCAATGACAGTACAACTGGATGTGGTAAGCGCCGAAGAGCGGATTTTTTCTGGTCTGGTGGAATCCATTCAGGTAACAGGTAGTGAAGGTGAATTAGGTATTTTACCTGGTCACATTCCGCTTCTTACTGGAATCAAGCCTGGTATGGTTCGTATCGTCAAACAGTTTGGCGAAGAGCACCTGATTTATGTTGCTGGTGGCGTGCTGGAAGTTCAGCCGCACAGCGTCATAGTGCTTGCCGACGTAGCGGTACGAGCTGAAGATCTGGACGAGCAAGCTGCTTTAGCTGCTCAGAAACGTGCAGAAGAAGCGATGCAACATGCAGGCGCTGACTTCAACTACGCAGAAGCCGCAGCTCAATTGGCTGAAGCTATTGCCCAGTTACGTTTAATTCAGAAACTTCGCAAAAAATAAGCGGATTACTGCATACTAAAAAGCCACCTTCGGGTGGCTTTTTTATTTGTCCATTCACTGTAATTTCAGTTGGTTTCCGTTAAAATCGCAGCATTGTAATAAAAGGATTGGCTGATATGGCTTTAAACGTTGTGATCCTGGCTGCCGGTAAAGGCACGCGGATGAAATCTGCTTTACCTAAAGTGCTACACAAAGTGGCTGAACGCTCTATGGTGCAGCATGTGATCGATACGGCCCGTTCTTTGGGCGCAGAGTCTATTAATCTGGTGTACGGTTATGGCGCCGATCAGCTGAAATCCGCTTTAGGCGAACAGGATTTACACTGGGTGTTACAAGCACAACAATTAGGTACAGGCCATGCAGTACAGCAGGCAGTGCCTCATATCGCTGATAACGACACTGTGCTGGTGCTGTACGGAGATGTGCCTTTAACCCGAAAAGAAACCTTAGAGCAATTATTAACAGCTCGATCTGCCGATGGTTTAGCTGTACTGACTGTGCATTTGGCCAATCCTATGGGTTACGGTCGTATGGTGCGCGAAAACGGCAAAGTCGTGGGTATTGTTGAGCAAAAAGATGCCAGCGCTGAACAGCTGAAAATCACTGAAGTAAACAGTGGCATTATGGCTGTACCTGGTAAACAACTGAAAAAATGGTTAAGCCAGTTACAGAACAACAATGCGCAGGGCGAATTCTACCTGACCGACATTATCGCTATGGCGCATAAAGAAGGGGTGGACATTACGACGGCTCATCCTGCGACTGCTATAGAGACTGAAGGCGCGAATAACCGTGTACAACTGGCACAGTTAGAGCGGGCTTATCAGGCGCGTAAAGCTGAAGAATTAATGTTAAACGGTGCTAACCTGCGCGATCCGGCCCGTATTGATATACGCGGTGACGTCACTGTTGGCAACGATGTAATGATCGACATCAACGTGATTTTTGAAGGCAAAGTGGTACTAGGCAATGGTGTGGTGATAGGCCCTAACTGTGTGATCAAAGACGCGGTGATAGGCAATAACACTGAAGTGAAAGCCAACAGCATGATTGAAAAATCCACTATTGGTATCGGCTGCTCTGTTGGCCCTTATGCCCGTATTCGCCCTGACTCCGTATTGGCTGACGACAGCCATGTCGGTAACTTTGTCGAGCTGAAAAAAGCCACTTTAGGTGTGGGTTCTAAAGCCAACCATTTAAGCTATTTAGGTGATGCGGTGATTGGTAGCAAAGTGAACATTGGTGCCGGCACTATTACCTGTAACTACGATGGTGCGAATAAGTCTGTCACCACCATTGAAGACGGCGTTTTTGTTGGTTCCAACAGCTCTTTAGTAGCGCCAATCACTTTAGGCCAAAACTCCACTGTCGGTGCTGGTTCTGTAGTGACAGCTAATGTAGCAGCGGATGAGCTGGTGGTAGCGCGTTCGAAGCAGCGTCATATCAGTGGCTGGAAAAGACCGGTGAAGATTAAGAAATAATGATCGGCTGATCACAAACAAAGACCCGTCCTTGTTGGCGGGTTTTTGTTATGTGCATGGAAGGACGGTATGTCGCAACTGCAGGGAACAGAGTTGCGACTCTGGTTAGCCGAGTTAAAACAAAACCGACAACCAGCTCATAGGAAACAATAACTCTGGCGCTATTAATGGCTGTTGGTGCAAACTGAAACTTAGCCACTGCAGTGCTGAATCAAAAGCCAGCAGTAGCAGCACCAGCACAATAAAGGCAGTAATAAGCTGCCGCAGGCCTGGTAATTGAATTGAGTCTTGTGTATTCATCGCCGCTCTCCCTGAAGTTCTTATACTAAGTCGTACGCAGTGGCGAAATAGTTGGAAGCTTTTAAAAATAAATCAGGTGAGGTTCATTCGAACTTGCTAAAGTTCGCGCCAAACTGCCCTCTAAGGACAATAAAATGATCAATAAAAACAAAATTCTGGGACTTGGCTTGCTGCTGCTAGCTTCTTGTACTCAGCTGAATCATCTGGATATTTTCAGCCTGAAGCAGCAGGAGTTGCAGAGCTTATTGCTGGATCAATTAGAGCAACAGCAAAGCAAAGGTAAAATGTTGGGCCTGCCACTGACGCTAACGGTACGTCAGTTGGAGCTACAATTGGCGCCGGATAACAAACAGCAGATAGAACTCAAGCTGGCGCTGGGTGCTGAAGTGGATGCGTTATTTAAACCACTGAATACAGATCTGAATTTACACTTGTCGGCTCTGCCGTATTTTGACGACGAGAAAAACGCAATTTATCTGAAAAATTTAACCATTCTGGATTCCAGTGTCGGTAGTGGCAGCTCGCAGCTCAAACTGGCACCTTTAAGTAACGAAGCCAAGGCCATTCTGACTCAAGTGCTGAATCGTCAGCCTATGTATAAGTTAGATTGCGGTAAAGTAACGGAAAAAGTCTTATGTGGCATGCCTTTAACTTTAGTGTTGCAACCTGGCGAGCTGTTATTAAAACCGAATTATTCTGCTCAGTAACCACTGTTTTCAGTAGTAAGGCTCTCAGTTGCAGGGCCTTTTTACCTGTTTAATGTAAAGATGAATTGATCTAGTTGCAAACGATTCTCATTTGATCTAAAGTGGCGCCCAATAATTAAATGAGATCTATTCTCATTAACTGGAGCGCTTTATGTTTAAACTCAAACCCCTGCTTTGTTCTGCCTCTTTGTTACTGGCTTTTACTGCCACAGCTCACACTCCATATCTGGCACCTGCCAGTTTTGAACCATTAGGAGGCTGGGTTACGCTGGACGCTGCTTTTGCTGAGAAGTTTTTTGTGCCCGAAGTGGCTTTTGATCAAAGCGAATTTAAAGTGCTGCAACCCGATGGCAAAGCTGTTACACCAAAAGAGCTGTTTTCAGGTAAAACCCGCACTGCAGTGGCGCACCAGCTGGAACAGGATGGCACTTATAAATTCAGCACAGGCCAGCGATTCGGTGCTGTATTTCGTAGCTGGCAGCAAGACGGAAAAACTCATAACAGCAGAGATCCAAAAGAACAAATTCCTGCTGGCGCTAAGTTAACTGCGCATTTCCAGTCTGTGACGCTGGCTGAAACTTATGTCAGCAAAGGCGCACCAAGCCAAACCGCATTAAAACCAAGCAACAAAGGGCTGGAACTGGTGTTCCAAAGCCATCCAAACGACTTGTATATCCAGAGCCCAATCAAAGCCACTGTGCTTTATAACGGCAAAGCTTTGGCCGAACAAAAAGTACAAGTGTATCCAGCTAATTCGGCAGAAGCCGAAACCAAAGCTTCAAAAGAGCTCACTACGGACAAACAAGGTCAGCTGAATTTCGAGCTGGATAAAGCCGGTACCTATTTGCTGCTGACCCGTTTTCGTACCGATGCACCAGCAGGTGCCAAAGCCCCAACCTACAGTTACAGCTATAGCGCTGTAGTTGAAGTCACTGAATAACAGGAATTTATGATGCAACGCAGAAGCACAGCCCTTACTTTATTTTTAGCCATCACCAGCTGTTATTTAGCTGCCGATGAAAAAGCACCAAAAAAACCGGCTCATCAGCCTACAGCTCAGGGCAAAGCCAGTTTTATTCAGGATTATGATCTGAATAAGGACGGCACTGTCAGTGAAGCCGAATTTGCAGAAGTACGTCAGCAGCGTTACAGCGTGATGGACGAGAACAAAGATGGTCAGGTGTCGGTGGACGAGTACGTTAATGAATATGCGGGTCGTCTGGATAAAAAACTTGATACCGAACGCACAGGCCAAATCAAACAAACGCTGGTGCGTATTGATGCGCTGGATAAAAACAAAAGCAAAACCATAGGCCATGACGAATACAACGCCTCTGGTGATAAAGCTTTTGCCTATATAGATACCAATAAAGATGGCGTAATCAGCAAAGCTGACCCGCTACCAGAGCGTGAGCGTAAACCGGATGCCAAACAAACAGTACGTGCCCGTCCGGCTTTAGTGATGCCAACGACCCACAGTGTGGTTGGTATGTTGGATATGTATGACCAGAATGGCGACGGTAAGGTCGACAAGGTTGAATACCAACAACAACGTGATGCCGCTTTTGCCCGTACCGATCTGGACAAAAACGGTGAGCTGAGCAGCGATGAATACCTGAATGAGTTTGTGGATCGTCTGGATCGTCAAATCGCCAAAACCCGTACCGCCCAGCTAAAGCAAGCTGCAGTGCGCTTTAAAGCTTTGGATAAAGACAACAGCCAGCAAATCAGCGCCGCTGAGTTTAATGCTTCGGGCGAACGTATGTTCAAACGCTGGGATACAGATGTAAACCAGCAAGTGACTATGGCTGAAGCTCTGCCTGTGATTAAGAACGAACAAACCAAAGGTACGGCTGAGTAATGAAACATTTTGTCTGGCCTTTGACACTGTTAGCGTTAAGTCCTGTGCTGGTGCTGGCAGAGCCTGTCAGTTATCAGCAGGATATTGCAGGGAAGCAGCTGAAACTGCAGCTGGAAGGCGTCAGCCAAAAGGACTGGCAGGCCAGACTACCCCAGTTCCAGCACTGGTTAGCCGCTGCTAAACCAAAACAGCATGAGTTAATTCAGCTCTGTGAAGAATGGCGAGCGCTAAGCCAGCAAAGTTACAGCTGCCGTTTAGGCGCTATAGCCCAGCAATGGCAACAAGCGGTAGAGAACCAAGTGTTACCGGACAGAGTGGAGTTACGCCGTCAAACCAGAGCCATAGAGCAAGCTGTGATGTCGGAAGCAAATTACAGCACGCAAGTATGGCAGCTGGATGGCTTAGCCAATGCCCGCTTGTTGGATGATACCGCTGTACAGCTAAAAAGTTGGTTCCCAGAGTTAAAGCAGATGGATCTGCAATCTGGTGTCAGCCGATTGTTATGGTCTGATGCGGGTGCAATACCGCTTAGTCTGGGCACTGAACAACCCTTATTACAGCAACTGCAGCTGAGTTCAGTAGCTTTAGCTCAGACCGAAACGGCTGATACTCAGCAAGGGTATAAAGTGTCGTACCGGACTTTTAGCCCGCTGCTCAATCCGGCAGAAGGCTGGCCAGTGGAATATGGCCCAACAGCCACAGTGCTGGCTAAAGATGCAGTCACAGCTTATTTACTGGCGCAAAGTCTGGCGGTGCTGGACTTGAAGCAGGGCCAGCAGCTTACCGATCAACAGCAGGCCGCAGCTTTAATCAAAACTGATTCGGCCAACTGGTATGCGTCTAACTCCTGGTATGACTATTTGGCGGATAAAAGCCAAAGTCAGCAGCAGGTGCTGGAGATCAGTTATCAGTTGCCCCAATTTAGTGATGGCAATTACAAAAGACCTTATGTTTCGGTATGGCTGACCGATCAGCAGAAAAAACCTGTACGCCAAATCAGCCTGGTCGGCCAGCAAAGCCGCTGGTATCAGGAGCTGAATCACTGGTGGCGTCGCCTTGGTCGGAAAAATCCGGAACAAATAGATCAGATTGCCGGAGCAACCCAAAAGCCTGGCACTTATCAGCTGCAGTGGGATGGTCGTGATCAGCAAGGTGCTGTGGTGCCATGGGGTCAGTACCAGTTGCATCTGGAAGTGGCGCGTGAGCATGGTGGCCATGAACATTTAACTCTGCCGCTGAATTGGCAAGCCGATCTGAAGCCGGTTGAGCTACAAGGTGAAGCTGAACTGGGGCTGGTGCGCCTGCAGTTTCAGAGCAAAGACGGCTAAGTTTTTAGTATCAAATTCCTGTTGAGTTGCCTGCCAACTCCTGTTGTTCTCCCTATTCTCTGAATAGGGAGCTTTTTGTGTTTTAAATTTATAAGTTATTGATATATATAAAAATAAATTAAACTTTATTGTTGAGAATGGTTCTCATTTGATCTAGCATAACGCCATCCTGTGGACTTACCACACCTCTTAAGCTCGTCAAGGAGAGCGTCATGCCCTGTTCTAAAACTTTAATTGCTGTTGCTATTAGCAGCTTATTTTCCACCTCCCTGTTGGCAGAAGTTGCAGCTGAAGAGGCCACAAAAGATTTGTCGCAACTGGATGCAGTGACAGTTACTGCTACTGCGCTTGAGGATAAAAAATCGACCACAGCCAATAGCACAGTGATTAAAGCCAAACAGCTGGAACAACAGCAGGTGCAGCGTTTAGAAGATATGGTGCGTTATATCCCAGGCGTCAGCTTAACTGACCAGGGCCGTTTTGGTTCGGCCGGCTTTAATATCCGTGGTCTGGAAGGCAATCAGGTAGCTATTACGGTCGACGGTTTGTCTGTAGGTGAAACCTTAAACCCGCCAACTTATGCCTTTTACGATTTCTTTGCGGCCGGCCGTGGTGGTATAGACCCGGATGCAGTGAAACAAATTGAAATTGTTAAAGGTGCTGATGCCATAGCTGCTGGCAGTGGTTCTTTAGGTGGTGCCGTGCTTTTTGTCACTAAAGATGCAGCAGACTATTTAGAGCCAGAAGGCAACGATACTTTTGTCCGGTTAAAAGCGGCTTACAGTGGTGCCAATGATGAAACTCAGGGCACTGTGACAGTGGCAAACCGTAGTGGCAAGCTGGAAGCTTTGGCCGTGCTGACCAAGCGTGAAGGCCACGAAATGGAAAACTATGCTGACTCAGCCGAACGTCAGGCCATTACAGGTTCAGGCCGCCCTGTTGCGGATCCGCAGGACAATAGCAGTCACAATATACTAACCAAATTAAAGTACCAACTGACTGATACTCAGGATATTGGCCTGACCGCTGAGTTATTCAAAGCAGATATCGACACCAACAACTTATCCTGGTTAAGCCGCAGCTACCTGACCCGTACCAGTGACGACCAGCAGGAGCGCAGCCGTATTGGCCTAAAATACAATTGGTTAGCAGGTCATCAATTATTTGATGCCTTCTCAACCAGTCTGGATTATCAGAAAACCAATAACGACGCTTTCACTCTGATGTTGGCCCCAGCCAGTGCAGCCCGTTTATGTACCACTGGCCCTTGTTACCGTAGTGAAGATCGCGATTACCAGCAGGATTTGCTGAAATGGGCTTTTGCCTTGGATAAAGAACTACAAACCGAAGGCAGCAGCCATCAACTGGTATACGGCGGGGCTTTGGAACAAAAGTCTGTCGATTTTTCTGCCATTGATACCAGCTACGTTGGCCAGACCATGGAAATTGCCCGGGAAGATATAGATCCGGATTTTGTGCCAGAGACTGACGCTGACTTATGGCATCTTTACATACGCGATAACATTAAATTTAACAACAGTGCTTTTAGCTTAACCAGTGGCCTGCGTTACGATCATGTGTCGTACAAACCTCAGTTAAATGATGGTTTTACTGATGTTACTGGTTCAGTGCAGGACAGTAGCTTCAGCGCAGTAACAGGTCAGTTGGTGGGTAACTATCAACTGACAGAGCAACAAAGTGTAGCGCTACAACTGGGCCGTGGTTTCCGTGCGCCAAGTACAGAAGAAATGTATTTCCAGACCTCATCCGTCAGCCGCACTGAACAAGCCACTGGTACTGTGGTGACTGGTTTATATGGTTCTTTATCTAACCCCAATTTAGAAGCTGAATACAGTACCAATCTGGAACTGGCTTATCAGTGGCAAAGTGAAAACAGCAGAATCAAAGTGGCGGTGTTTAAAGATAACTACCGCGACATGATTGAAAATGTCACCAAAGTACAAAACCCGGGCACTGTGTATGAAAGCTGCACCAGTTTCGGCTGTACTGTCACTCAGGGCAACCCTTATACCATCAACGAGAATGTCGGTGATGTCGATGTCACAGGCGTCGAGTTGCAGGGGGCATGGCGCTTTAATCAAAGCTGGAGTGCTCAGTTCTCTTATAGCCATCATGAAGGTGAAAAAGAAAATGGCGACCCGCTGATCACTATAAGCCCGGATAAACTGGTTGCTGGTGTCAGCTACCGCGCAACCGACTGGTGGAGTCTGGCCGCTAACTTAAGTTACAGCTCAGAAGTGAAAGCTAAAGATGCGTACGAAACGGAAGAAGACGGTACTCAAACCCAATTAGTCACCTATCTGCCAAAAAGCGCTAGTGTGGTGGATTTAGTCAGCAATATGGAGTTTGGCGACAATTGGTTACTGAACGTTGGTGTGTATAACCTGCTGGATAAAGAATACTACCGCTGGGAGCGTATTCGTTATGCCGCCAGCAGCAGAAACAATATCAGTGCCGACGGTATTCAGCGTTACAGCGAACCGGGCCGTTATGCCAAGTTGAGTGTCAGTTACAGTTTCTAAGTTTTGTTTGAGACCAGTTTCATCCTGGTGTTGTAATCCCCACATGTAGGGGCGGTGGCTTGTCCCCGCCCACCGCGCAGTCAACAAAACTGCGGCTTCAAGGACGAAGGGGATTTTATGCTCAACCACCTGCTGGGAAGACAGGTGGTTTTTTTATTCGCCACCATCCTTGGCGCTCACCCTTCGGGCCAATGCTTCGCATTGTTAAAAATCGGTCCTGACGATTTTTTATTCGCAGCCATCCATGGCGCTCACCCTTTGGGCCAGCTGAAGCTGTTAAAAATCGTTCCTGACGATTTTTTATTCGCAGCCATCCTTGGCGCTCACCCTTCGGGCCAGCTGAAGCTGTTAAAAATCGTTCCTGACGATTTTTTCTTTAAAAAACAAAGACCACATAGGAGAAAAAACGTTATAATGTCACAAGTTTTTTATTGAGCTCTTGCAGTTTGAGCCTGACCGTCTTTATCCGCTGTTATTTCCCATAGGACAGGATTTTTTATGTTGACTCTGTTTATCCTGCTGGCTGCCTTTTTGGTGATGCTGGTGTCCCTGTCCGGGGCCGTGTTATTTCTGCTGCCGCAAAGCAAACTGCAACGTTTTTTACCGCTGATTTTAAGCCTGGCTGTGGGTGTATTACTGGCAAATGCCTTTTTACATTTATTGCCGGATGCATTGCAGCACCAGGAGTCGCATCGTCAGCTTTTTGGCTGGGTACTGGCAGGTTTGTTAGGGTTTTACTTTCTGGAACGTGCACTGCAACATGGTCATCCACAACTACCGGATCAAGCGATAAGCACAGCCAGCTATGGCAAAGTGAATCTGGCAGCCGATGGAGTTCACAATTTTATTGATGGTGTATTGATAGCAGGCAGTTTTCTGGTCGACCCTTTATTGGGGGTCACTACCACAGTGGCTATTCTGATCCATGAAATTCCGCAAGAAATTGCCGATGTCGCTGTATTACTGCATGCCGGATTCAGCCGTAAAAAAGCTTTGCTGTATAACCTGTTATCGGCCAGCGCTTGTGTGTTAGGTGCAGTAGCCACGTTAACCATCAGTCACTGGTTAACGCCGAATCTGAATATCTTATTGGCTATTACAGCCGGTGCTTTTATTTATTTAGCCAGTGCCGACTTAATGCCACTGCTGCGCAAAAATGTCGAACAACCTCTCTGGTTACATGGCCTGATGATGGGCCTTGGCGTGCTATTAATGCTGGTGCTGATAGGGCCTGAAGCTTCACATCAACATTAAGTTGTTGTAGGGGCGCGGGCTTGTCCCCGCCCTTCCATGCGTACCGCGGTATTATTAGACGGTCGGGTTCAAGACCTGCCCCTACGTTTTTTATCTAACACCCCCTATAGAGTCCCTATACATCATTCTCCACGGATCGCTCCAGCAAAAGCTAAATTTAACTTTCACTCTTGCACTTATCTTTCGTTTATGTAAAATATCTTTCGAAACGAAACTTAAATGACTGGCAGATGAACAAACGAAACACCCAACAACGCCGCCGCGCTATTCTTGACCTGCTGAATCAGCAGGGCGAAGTCAGTGTTGAGCAGTTGGCTCATCACTTTGAAACCTCTGAAGTGACTGTTCGTAAAGACTTAGCTGCACTGGAAAATAACGGTTTGTTATTGCGTCGTTATGGTGGTGCTGTGCAAGTGCCACATGAACTGATCCAGGAAGCTGCGGTCGAAAAAGTTTCAGAACGAAAGCAAATTCTGGCCAAAGCTGCTGCAGAGCTTATTCGTGATCACAACCGCATTATTCTCGACAGCGGCAGCACCACGGCAGCTTTATTGCCTGAGTTGTCGCATAAACAAGGTTTAGTGGTGATGACCAATTCCTTGTCTATTGCCAATGCTTTACGTGAACTGGAAAACGAGCCTACGCTGTTGATGACAGGTGGCAGCTGGGACCCGCAGTCAGAGGCTTTTCAGGGCCAGCTGGCGGAACAGGTTTTACGTGCATACGATTTTGACCAGCTGTTTATTGGTGCCGATGGCATTGATCTGCAGCGTGGTACTACTACTTTTAATGAGCTGACCAGCTTAAGCCGGGTAATGGCAGAAGTGGCGCGTGAAGTGGTGGTGATGGTGGAGTCCGACAAAATAGGCCGGAAAATCCACAACTTAGAATTGCCCTGGTCGTCCATCAAAATACTGGTAACAGACGACAAGTTACCCGCCAGCGCAAAACAACAAATAGAACAACAAGGCGTGAAGGTGATTTGCGCCCCCCTTGGATCAGTGGAGTAAGACTTTATGTGTGGAATAGTAGGTGCTGTAGCACAACGTGACGTAGTAGACATTCTGGTGGAAGGCTTACGCCGTCTGGAATACCGTGGTTATGACTCTGCCGGTGTGGCGATCATCAGCCCAACAGGCGAATTACAACGTATCCGCCGTTTAGGTAAAGTAAAAGAACTGTCTGACGCAGTAAAATTAACGCCAGTTGTTGGCGGCACTGGTATTGCACACACCCGCTGGGCTACACACGGCGAACCTTCAGAGCGTAATGCTCACCCACACGTATCCGGCAATATTTCTGTAGTGCACAACGGCATTATCGAAAACCACGGCCCGCTGCGTGAAATGTTAAAAGCCAAAGGTTATGTGTTTAATTCTGACACTGACACTGAGGTTATTGCGCACTTAGTGGCTGAAGAAATGAAAACCGCTGGTTCTTTGTTAGCTGCAGTACAAACTGCGGTAAAACAATTTAACGGCGCTTACGGCACTGTATTGATGGACCAAAACGACCCAAGCCATTTAGTTGTGGCCCGTTCAGGCAGCCCATTGGTGATAGGGTTTGGTATCGGCGAAAACTTTATCGCTTCTGACCAGTTAGCTCTGTTACCTGTAACCCGTCGTTTTATGTTTTTAGAAGAAGGCGATGTGGCCGAAATTACCCGTACCAGCGTGACTGTGTACGACAAAAACGGCAAACAAGTAGAGCGCACTATTACTGAATCCACCGCCAGCTACGACGCAGGTGACAAAGGTCAGTACCGTCACTTTATGCTGAAAGAAATCTACGAACAGCCACATGCCATCAACAACACCTTAGAAGGTCGTTTAGGTTCAGACTCAGTGCTGGACGAAACTTTTGGTAACGGTGCCGCTGAACTGTTCAAAAAAGTACGTCACGTGCAAATCGTCGCCTGCGGTACTTCGTACCACTCAGGTATGGTCGCCCGTTACTGGCTGGAATCTTTAGGTGGCATTTCCTGTAACGTGGAAATTGCATCTGAATTCCGTTACCGCAAGTCGTTTGTCCAGCCAGGCAGCCTTTTGGTCAGCATTTCCCAGTCTGGTGAAACTGCAGACACTTTAGCGGCCTTACGTTTAGCCAAAGAAGCGGGTTATATCGGTAGCTTAACTATTTGTAACGTAGCAGGTTCTTCACTGGTGCGTGAATCGGATCTGGCCTTTATGACCCGTGCTGGTGCTGAAATTGGTGTGGCTTCCACTAAAGCCTTCACCACTCAGCTGGTTGGTTTGTCTATGCTGACGCTGGCTATTGGTAAATACAATGGTTTAACGGTTGAGCAGCAACTGGATATGGTGCAGGCATTAAAAACACTGCCATCCAAACTGGAAGAAACCTTAACGCTAGCGCCAAAAATCGAAGCTTTGGCGACAGAGTTTGCCGACAAGCACAACTCATTGTTCTTAGGCCGTGGCGACCAGTATCCAATCGCTATGGAAGGCGCGCTGAAGTTAAAAGAAATTTCTTACATTCACGCTGAAGCTTATGCCGCAGGCGAGCTGAAACACGGCCCATTAGCGCTGATTGACGCTGATATGCCAATTATTGTGGTCGCGCCAAACAACGAACTGCTGGAAAAACTGCAGTCAAACGTGGAAGAAGTGCGCGCCCGAGGCGGCATCATGTACATCTTCGCTGATGTGGATGCGCACTTTAAATCAGACGCAACGCAGCGCGTGATCAGCGTGCCACACGTGCATCCGCTGATCGCACCTATTATCTACACCATCCCACTGCAGTTATTAAGCTACTACGTTGCCATTATCAAAGGCACAGACGTAGACCAGCCCCGTAACTTAGCTAAAAGCGTTACGGTCGAATAAGATATTGATTTAACATTGTTTTTTGTGTGGTCTGACATGGTAGGGGTGAACAAGTCACCCCAAGGATAAGATCTATTTTGTCACCACACATTTTGTAAAGCCTGGGGTTTCCCAGGCTTTTTTATTTGTAGCGAAAAGCTCCTTGTCTCTGACTTTTTACTATTACCCACTCCTGTTTTTTAGCGTTTACTAATATATCTAAATGGTATATGCTTATATCCATAGCGTAGTTTGTTGTTTGCAAAATAAGCAGTTGTTCCATTTCAGCTTTATCAGAAATAGAGGGTATTTATGATTGACTGGACTCAATTTACGCCGCAGTCGGCTTTAACGGGTGGGCTGATGATTGGGCTTGCTTGTGCTTTGTTGTGGTTATTCAACGGTCGTATCGCTGGTGTGATCGGCATTACCGCCGGAACTTTTACCTCCTTAACTACTGAGCGGCAGTGGCGGCTGGCTTTTATTCTGGGTTTGCTGTTTTCGCCCTGGCTCTGGCTGATGTTGGCGCCTTTGCCTGTCGCTGAAGTCACCAGCAACTATGGCTTATTGGCTGCTGCGGGTTTGCTGGTGGGTATTGGTGCTCGCTTAGGTTCGGGTTGCACCAGCGGGCATGGTGTGTGTGGTTTGGCTCGTTTATCTGTGCGTTCTCTGGTCGCCACCCTGACTTTTATGGGCGTGGCTGTGGTCACTGTTTTTATCGTCCGTCATCTGCTGTAAGGACTTCCCAATGCAACAACACCGGCTTTTATCCTTAAGTGCTTTTATCTGTGGCTTGCTCTTTGGTTTGGGTTTATTAATGGCAGGAATGGCGAACCCGGCCAAAGTACTGGGGTTTTTAGATATAACAGGCCTTTGGGATCCGTCTTTGGCTTTGGTGATGCTGGGCGCTATAGCTGTTGCTTTTATTGCCTTCTGGTATAGCAAAAAAATGCCGCACAGCCTGTTAAACACCAAATTCAGCTGGCCTGAAGCCACTGCTATTACCCGCCCATTATTAGCAGGTAGCGCTTTGTTTGGCTTAGGTTGGGGTTTAGTCGGATTATGCCCGGGCCCTGCCTTGGTATTGGCGGGCACTGGTTCTGTTGAAGGGCTTATTTTTATTGTATTTATGCTGGTGGGTATTCGGCTGGTTGATTACTTTCACGCCAGACAAAGCTAAACATTCATTTCATTTTTAACATCGCCTTTTTAACACCCCACCCAACCCAATAAATAGAAGCTGCAATGATGCGGCTTCTATTGTTTCCATCAGATGATTTTCTAACACATCATCAAACATTGCTCAAAAATTCCGCTTGCTAACCCAGAATGTGATATGCTATACATATTACTATGTAGTGCAAGGTATTGTTCATCGCATGGTTACTTTATGACAATAGAAGAGAAAGAAGAAAAAACTCAGGAAAAGTGGGAAGTGCAGTTGCGTAAAGGCACGCTTGAGCTGGTGATTTTGGCAGCGCTGCAACACCGTACTTTGTATGGGCTGGAGCTGTTAAAGCTGCTGCAAAGTTTCAAAAGTGCTGCCATTACCGAAGGCACTTTGTATCCGCTGTTAGACAGGCTGAAACGTGAAGGTATTGTAGATGCGCAGTGGGTGCAGGAAGGCGATGTCAGGCCGCGTAAGTATTACAGCCTGACCGCCACTGGTCATCATAAGCTGGCCGATTTGATCACTTTATGGCGCCAGTCTGTTGCTGATATTGAATTTTTATTGGCTCATCCGGGCCCTGACGCTTTACTAGTTCAAGGAGAATAAAATGGAACAACGTGACGTGATTCATCAGTATCTGAAAGAGCTGGAGCGTTATCTGGCAAGGTTGGAGAAGGTAGAAGCGCAGGAAGTACTAAAGGAAATTGAAAGTCATATTTTTGATGCGATGGACCAGCAACAAGGTTCAGGTCTGGTAGAGGATGCTAAGGCCATTTTGCAGGGCTTTGGTGAGCCGCGTGAGCTGGCTCTAGCCTACATAGCTCATATCACTACAGGTGCGCCGCCTCCTGTTGGTTTTAAAGCTATTCAAAAGGTAAAACAAGGGGTGACCGCTACGTTGTATTACGCCATGGCGGCCTTTGGTTTCAGCATTGCTTTTGCGCTGTTTTTTGTTGCTGGAGCCGAAGTGTTTATGCCGGATTCGGTTGGTGCCTGGTCTGCTGGTAATGGTAACAGTCTGGCTATAGGCTTTTTGGCTGCGCCTTATCCCACCGATCAGGAGCTGCTTGGCGCTTGGCTGACTCCTATTGCAACTTTAGCAGCCTTGCTGGTGTTCACTTTAACCAGACAAGTGCTCAGGGTGTTAAAATATCAGAGATAATCTGCTTGTTAGAAAGCCTATGATGTGGTCTTTTGCTGCAAGTAGGCTTTAAAATCCGCGGCCGACAAAGGTTTGCTAAAAAAATAGCCTTGGCCCATCTGGCAGCCCAATTCCAGTAGCTTGTCTTTTTGCGCTTCTAGTTCAATGCCTTCGGCTATTAACTGCAAATTCATAGACTGAGCCAGGGAAATCACGGCTTTGACTATTTCCATATCGCCTCTGTCGGTCAGCATTTCGTGGACAAAGGATTTATCTATTTTCAGCACGTCGACCTGGAATTTTTTCAAATAAGACAAGCTGGAGTAGCCAGTGCCAAAGTCATCTATCGAAATACAAATACCGGCCGCTTTGAGTTGACTCAACATGCTTTGGGTTTTACTGACATCCAGCATTAACGCACTTTCAGTCACTTCCAGCTCTAACAACCGGGCAGGCATCTGTAACTCTGTCATCAGGCTGCTGATGTGTTTCACCAGCAGTGGATCGGCAAACTGAGCTGCGGCAATATTGACAGATACCGGTACCTGATAACCCAATTGTTGCCAGCTCAGACATTCTATACAGGCCTGACGCAACACTTGCTGCCCCAGTTCGCCAATTAAACCTGTTTCTTCTGCCAGCGGAATAAATTCCATAGGAGAGACCCACTGGCCCTGATGATTCTGCATTCGGGCCAAAGCTTCGGCACCCAATAACTTGCCTGTTTCTAAACAGAGCTTTGGCTGGTAATACACTTGTAGTTGCTGATTGGTTAAGGTGTCACGCAACAGCAATTCCAGTTGATGGCGATGAATGATTTGTTGTTCCAGTTCGTTGGAGAAAAAACTGGTTCTGTTGCGGCCTTCAGATTTGGCTTTAAACATAGCCACATCGGCATGGCGCATAAACATTTCTATGGTTTGGGCGTCGTCCGGATAAATACTGACGCCAATACTGACGGCCATTTGATACTTTTTGTTCTCCAGCACAAAAGGTTGCTGAAACTGACTATGCACCTGACTGGTGAATAAGCCCACTTCTTCAATAGACCACAGCTCTGGCAGCACCAGCACAAACTCATCACCGCCTAAACGAGCCAGTGTTGTGCCGGCATCACAAATGGTGCTCAGCCGCTCTGAAGCCTGTTTGATTAATAAATCGCCGAAGTTATGGCCAATGGAGTCATTGACGTATTTAAAGTGGTCGAGATCAATCAGCAATAAAGCCGATTTATGATGCAACTGCTCTGCTCTTTTGATGGCTTGTTCGATACGATCGTACAGCAGTACCCTGTTGGGTAAATTGGTTAGAGGGTCGTGATTGGCCAGATGACTCATCTTCAGCGCCAGAGCCATACTTTCACTAACATCATGAAACACCACTATGCTGCCAAGGCACTGGCCAGACTGATCAATAATAGGGGCGGCAGAATCCTCCACCTGAAACAACTGGCCTGTGCGCGACACCAACTGGCAATTTAAAGCCATAGCCACTACACGTTGTTCTTTTAACGCGAAATAAATAGGGTTCCAGTGTGGCTCTAAGGTATGAGCATCCCTTAGTTGCATCACTTCTTCAATAGGACGATGCAACGCATCTTTCGCCAGCCAGCCTGTCATACGTTCAGCTATAGGGTTCATAAAGCTGATTTTTCCATCCAGATCTGTGGCTATAACAGCGTCACCTATAGAGCACAGTGTCACCCGCAGCCATTCTTTTTCTGCTTCCACTTGCCGGCTATAGCGGCTTAAATCCAGTAAGTTTTTGATACGGATACGACAGGTTGCTGCATGTAAAGGTTTACGTAAAAAGTCGATGCCACCTTCAGATAATGAGGACAACTCGTGTTCTGTATCGATATGAGAGGTAATAAATACAATAGCTATATCGCGGGTGGCCGGGTCTGCTTTTAATGCTCTGCATACAGCTAAACCGTCCATTTCTGGCATTTCAATATCCAGCACAATCAGCTCTGGGTGATGTTTACGTGCTAAATCCAGTGCTTGGTTACCGCCGGTGGCAAAATACAAAGTAGCCAAGTCCTGCAGTAATTCACGTAATAACAACAAAGAGGATGCCTGGTCATCAACCAATAAGATTTTTGCTGTCGATACGGCGGATGGAGTGATCTGCATCTGGTACTTCCCTGTTTTTTGCCCACTTTTTAGTGTAGACGGAAAAGTTAACCAGATAAAATTTACTGGACAAAGCACGGGATTTTTCAGCTAAAGCCCATTATGCTGTGAGAAATCATCCGGGTAGCTTTCTATGTTGTTTAATTTTAGTGTGCTCGAGCAATTAATTGGCTTTTCTCAGGATGCGTTTTTGCATCTATCTCCTGCTATAGCTCAGCTGGTTGCATCCACTCCGGATGAAATAAAGCAGCTCACTCAGTCATATCAGCAAAAAAATCATAAAGCCCTTGAGCATTCTTTGCATAAGTTGCGTGGCAGTTATGCCACTTTAGGAGCAACGGCTTTACCCGAGTTGTCGCGTTCTCTGGAATTGCTGTTGCAGCAAGGCCAATTGCCTTCAGCCACGGAAATTGCAAGTTATCTGGAATGTCTGCAGCAGACTTCAGCTGCTCTGGATCTATGGTTGAGTCAGTTTAACTACAGCTCAGACAGTGCCTTGCCTGATGTTCAGCTGTATATTCGATACCTTGAAAATAATGATATGCAGGCCTATAGCTTATTTCAGGTACAAAGAGCAGGCTGGATAGCTTATCTTGGGCCTGATGATTTTGTGCTGATGGAGCAGGACGTCATGACGTTAAACTTTATAGCAGTGGCTGAGCGCTTAAAGCAGCGTATTGGTAAATAAGGAAAGGGATCAGACTAATGGCATGGCTTAAACGTAACCTGCAGGATATGGCGGCAATTTTGATTCCAACGCTGCTACTTGCGGCTGTAGGGTTCTATCTATCTGCTCATTTGGAGCAACGCCAGCATGAGCAAAATCAGCAGCGTATTCAACAAAGTTTAGATGCAAAAGCGGATCAGCTGGCTGATGCTATTACCGAAAAACTGACTATTTATCAATATGGTTTGCGTGGTGTCCGTGGGGCTGTATTGAGTGCTGGTCCAGAGAATTTTGATCATTCGAATATGCTGTCTTATAGTCAAAGCCGTGACCTGACTACTGAATTCCCTGGCGCCCGTGGTTTTGGCATTATCCGCAACGTTGCTCCTGCCGATCTGTCTGAATTTTTATTAAAGGCTAAAGCCGAAAATGCCGATGGCTTTAGTTTTCGTCAGCAGAACACGCATTCACATGATTTGTTTGTGATCCAGTATATTGAGCCCATAGCCGACAATGAAGAAGCTATAGGTTTTGATATTGCCTCAGAGCAAATCAGATACCAGACTGCATTAAAAGCTGTGCGGGAAAACAGAGCTGTACTGACAGAACCCGTTACACTGGTGCAAGCCCAAAGCAAAAAATCGCAGGGTTTTTTATTGTTAATGCCTATTTATCAGCAAGGCAAAGCTCCTGAATCAGAATCAGAACGTCATCAGCAACTCTATGGCTTGGCTTATGCGCCCTTAACCATTGATGAAATCTTATCCAGTATCAAAACTGCGGATGCAGAAGTGCAATTGGAGGTCATAGATATGGCCTTTAATCCACAGCAGGCATTTTTTAAAAGAGCAGTGACAAACTCGGCGTTAACCGGGCATAAGGCTGATCATCAGCTGTCCATTTTTGGCCGCAACTGGCAAGTGAGGCTGGAGGCGACAGAGCATTTTGTTGCAGCATTGAATTTGCAAAGACCTGCAAATGTTTTTTACATCAGCTTGAGTATCATTGCCTTACTGATCGTGATTTTTGTTTTTATGCAATTGACCTTCTCACGCCGTTTGCAGTTATCCAGACATAGGTCGGTATTGGCTGCGATAGTGGAAAATGCCAACGAGGCGGTGATTGGTTCTGACAAGCAAGGACTGATCAACAGCTGGAACCCGGCTGCTGTACAAATGTTTGGTTACAGTGAAGCAGAGGCCATAGGTAAAACCATTAGCGAACTGATTGTGCCTGCTACACATCAAGCGGAACAACTGCAACTGGAACAAGAGGTTCGGGCTGGTCAAAAAGTACGTTACAGACAAAGCGTGCGTCAGCATCAATCCGGGCAACAGTATCCGGTGTCGTTAAATCTGTCACCTATTCTGGATGAAAAAGGCCAGTTTATCGGTTCTGCGCTGACAGTGAACGATATCAGCCATATCAAACAAGCTGAGCAAAGGCTGCAGCAAGCGAATGAAGAGCTGGAGCATCAGGTTGAACTCCGTACCGTTGAGATTGAACGAGTCTCCACCTTACAGCGTAGTATTTTGCGCAACGCCAACTACGCCATTATTACCACTGATTTAAACGGCATGATTACGTCTTTTAACCCTGCAGCTGAAGCTATGTTGCAGTATAAGGAAGCTGAAGTTATTGGTCGTTATGGCCCTGATATCATTCATGATCCGGATGAAATGGCAGAATACTCACAGCAACTGACCACACAGTTGGGTCATCAGGTTGACGCCGATATCACTGTGTTGGTTGAAAAAACCAAACAAGGCCAAACCGATAACAGAGAGTGGACTTATATTCGTAAAGATGGCAGTCGCTTTCCTGTACAGGTTGCGGTCACAGCTTTATTGGATCAGCAAAAACAAGTGGTGGGTTATTTAGGCATTGCCCGGGATTTAACGCTGCAAAAAGAGCTGGAATTTGAGTTGGCGCTGGCCAAAGTGTCCACAGAGCAAAGCCCGGATTTAGTCTTTTGGTTAAACGGCACTGCTGATGTTATTAAAGCCAATCCTGCCGCTTTGGCCTGCTGCACTGCAAGTTTAAGCCCAGCTGATCTGGCATTGCATTTAGTAGGCGATAGGTTACAGCAACTTGTTCTGAGCACAGAGAGAAAACGCAGTGTGCAGTTTGAAACCCAGTTTGAGGACTCAGAAGGCGCTGTTATACCTTTGTCGGTGAACTTGTCCTGGATCCGTTTTGAACAGCAGGATTATTTTTATCTGGTGGCCCGTGATCGCTCTGAGCAACACAAAAGAGAGCAGGAACTGGCCTATGCGCGGCGACTGGCTGACGCAGCCAATGATGCAAAGTCGTCCTTTTTGGCCAATATGAGCCATGAAATCCGCACGCCAATGAACGCTATTCTCGGCATGTTACAACTGGTGCAGCAAACCAGTTTAACCAGCAGGCAAGAAGATTATATCCGTCAGACCGAAATGGCTGCTAAGTCCTTATTGGCTATTCTGAACGACATTCTGGATTTCTCTAAAGTAGAGGCCGGCAAACTGGAGATGGATAGTCATAGCTTTGAACTGGCATCGCTGATGGAGGATTTGGGCACTATTTTATCGGCCAATCTGGGCAGCAAAGATGTAGAAGTACTGTATCAGTTTGCTGAAGATTTACCGCAGCTGGTGGTGGGTGACAGTTTACGACTAAAACAGGTACTGTTAAACCTGACTGGTAATGCCATCAAGTTCACCGAAAAAGGTGAAATAGTACTGAGCCTGGAGGTGACAGAGCGCACTGCAGAAGCCGCCAAAATTAAGTTTAAAGTCACAGACACTGGCATAGGCATGACAGAGCAACAACTGGCAGTGATTTTCCAGAGTTTCAGTCAGGCGGAGTCTTCTATTAGTCGTCGTTATGGCGGTACAGGTTTAGGTCTGGCCATTAGTAAAGGTTTGGTCGAGCTGATGGGCGGTCAATTGTCTGTGGATAGTCAGTTGGGATCTGGTAGCAGTTTTGAGTTTGAACTCTGGTTTAACTGTTTAAGCCTGAATGCAGCTCAAGCCGACCTGTCTTTGTTACAGGATTTAAGAGTGCTGGTGGTGGACGATAACCAGCAATCCAGACAAATTTTATCTGAAGTGATGCGGCATTATGGTTGTCAGGTGGATTTAGCCAGCAGTGGTGAACAAGCTCTACAACTGTTGCAGCAACAAAACGGCTATAAGCTGGTTTTGCTCGACTGGCTGATGCCTGGCATGGACGGCTGGCAGACGGCGGAAAAAATCCGTCAGTTAGTGCAAGGCCCTGATATGCCACTGGTGATTATGGTCACAGCTCATGGTCGTGAATGTCTGGCGCAAAAACAGCAGGAAGAACAAAGTCAGCATTTATTGAATGGTTTTATTGTCAAACCTGTCACTCCGAGCCGGTTGCTGGATGCAGTACTGGATGCGCTGGCAGGTAAACAGATGTTTTCCAATGCACTTCAAGACGCGGCACCACGTCAAAGTCGCCTGAACGGTTTGCAGCTGTTATTGGTGGAAGACAATCCAACCAACCAAATCGTTGCTTCGGAGTTATTAGGTAACGAAGGCGCTTTAGTGGATATAGCGCCTGGCGGCACTTTTGCTCTGGCCATGCTGGAGCAGGAACCGGATAAATACGATTTGGTGCTGATGGATATTCAAATGCCGGATATGGACGGCTATGAAACCACCAGACGTATTCGTAGCAAAGCCGCTATGTTGACCTTGCCTATAGTCGCCATGACCGCCAATGCGATGCAGTCAGACAAGCAGGCTTGCCTGGACTCTGGCATGAATGACCATGTAGCCAAACCTTTTGCGATAGACACCCTGGTGCAAACCATATTGAAATGGTCGAAAACGCCGGTTGACCCTAGTTTGCCTGTTGCTGTAATTCAACAACCATTGCTTAGTCCGGCGTTGGTGGATGCGGCTTTACTGCAAGGTGTACAACTGAATTCAGCATTAAACCGTCTGGGCAACTCGGTTACTGTGTATCACAAAACCCTGAAGTCTTTTGTCACTGAGCTGGATGCTGCTCTGATTAAACTAAAAGCCGGCCCTGGGGCCTTCACAGAAAAAGAGCTATATTTGCTGGCGCATTCATTGAAGGGATCGGCCAGTTCTCTGGGCATAGTGCGTTTATCAGAGCCAGCCGCCGCTATTGAACAATCGATCAAACAAAAAACGGCCTTAGATTTGCCTAAAGCTCTAGCTAAATTTGTTGCCGATGCAGAAGCTTTTGCCAGTTTTGCACCTGTATTATTGGCCGAAACCGCACCTGCAGAAGAGCCTATAGCTCTGATGCCCAGTGACACTGAACTGTCAGAGCTGCTTGGCCAGCTGCAGTCTTCTTTGCAAAGTTTTAATATGAATGCTTTGGATCAGTTTACTGAACTTAAAGGTGCACTACATAGCCTGAACCCAGAGTGGGTTAGTAAACTGGAAAGCGCTTTAGACCAATTGAATTTTATTCAGGCTCTGCAGTATACAGAGCAGTACCAGACATTACTGAAAAGGTAGTTATTGATGAGTGTCACCCCGTTACATAACGCGGACAAAATAAAAATACTGGTGGTGGACGACCAGCCAGTGAATATTCAAATCATTCACCAGATGCTGAATGCCGAGTATCAGATTTTTATGGCCACCTCCGGCGCTCAGGCTATTACGTTGTGCCAAAACAACCCGCCTGATTTGATCCTGCTGGATGTGGTAATGCCTGAACTGGATGGATTAGCGACCTGCCGTTTACTTAAACAACAACCTGAGCTGGCCAACATTCCGGTGATCTTTGTTAGTGGTATGCAAAGTCAGGAAGATGAAGCTTTATGTTGGGAAGCTGGAGGAGCTGATTTTGTGATCAAACCTGTGCATGCAGTCACTTTAAAACACAGGATCAAAACCCAGCTCAAACTAACGCAGATGCAGGACTTATTACAGCAGCAGAAAGGCTGAATTGAAAGCTTAAGCCCATCAGGAATAGAGCGCTAAAACAGCGCTGCTTTGGCTGCGCATTTCTTGCTTTAACTCTTCAGGAGCCAGCACTTTTGCTGCAGTGCCAAGCGATAATACCCAGCAGGCCAACGAAGTCCAGTCGCTGCAGTTCAGCGTCATCATCACACCTGTGGCATGTTGTTGTTCATCGGTGATCCCTTGCCACCATTCCCGTCTGGCTCTGTCTGCTGCTGTATGTGCAAACAGGATCTGTGCTGTCAGTTGTGCTGGTGGAGTACCGCTTTGCAAAAAGTCTTTAGCGTTAAAGTCGCTTCTGGCCTGAAACTGTTCAGCCTGAAGCTGTAAGTTGTGGATGCGGTCGGTGCGAAAATCACGGTAGTCTTGTCGCAGTCTGCACCAGGCAATCAAATGCCAGCGCCCCAGATAAAACACTAAACCAGCAGCTTCTACTTCACGTTGGCTATGAGTTTGATTGGCATTCTTATAGTCGAAAGTCAGTAGCTGTTGTCGTGCTATGGCTTGTTGTAATACCGACAAATCCGCCTGCTGTGGATGTTCAGTCTGTGGAGTGGCCATGCCTCTGGCGAGCAGTTCCAGCCGGTGTTTGGCCTCATTGGGCAATACAGCTTTGATTTTATCTAAAGCCGACTGCATTTTTTCGTTATAGCTGTGGGTGGTCATGCGCTGCGCCAGCATTACGCCGGTCGACAGTGCATAAGCTTCCTGTTCGGAGAAATTAACAGGGGGTAATAAATAGCCTTTCATCAGGCTATAGCCTATGCCTGCTTCGGCCAGAATAGGCACACCAGCCTCGCCTAAAGCCGCAATATCACGGTAAATAGTGCGCACACTTAAACCAAAGTGTTCTGCCATGGCTTCGGCTGTGCAAGTGCGACGACTTTGTAAATACAAAATCAGCGCCAGCAGTCGATCAATACGATTCATCAGCTTCTCTTGTTATTGACGCAGTTAACGGATCATCAGACGACTGATTTTGCCATCCTGCAAGGCAAATACATAGTTCAGCTGAATGGGGCTACCCTGAAACTGGCCTGATACTTTGGCTTTCACCCAGACTTCGCCATAATTGTGCTGTGCCGTCAGTACCTGAACCAGAGGCTGGTACTTTTGTTGGCTTTGCTGCAGCCAAAGCTGGATCGACTCCAGTCCTGTCAGTTGCTGACCTTCATCAAAGACTGACGCGTCCGGGTCAAAACACTCGGCCGCCAGTTGGTTATTTCTGGCATTAGTGGCTGAAAAATAACGATCAATAGCAGTATCTAACAAAGTCATGATGCGCTCCTTTTACTTGACCCTGCCAGATTAGCAACTCAGACTGACAACCTTATGTCAGTAGCCTGAAGTTTTAATCCAGAAAAATCTGTTCGCAGATAAAGTATTAGCTGTTGTGAGCTAAAAGCCTGATGTCAGTAGCAAGACGAAACCTGTTCAACTGATCCTTTTGTCTTTTATGGCTGTATTTTGTCCGGCACTTCGATTTTTGTCGCTGTAAAAAGCTATCTGACCGAATGTCAGACCATCTTTACTCAATCTTGACATTCGCTTCATTGCAGCGCTTTACAGGCTGAATTAGAGTAGGCCCGTTTTACTCATTTATAGTTTTGTTATAGGGATTTATGTTATGTCTTTGCTGAAAAAGCCTGTTGTGTTAGCTGCTGGTCTGGCTGTTGCCATTGCTGCTCTGTATTGGTTCTGGCCAAGTGCTGAACCTGCCGCTGGAGCAGGACAAGCTGCTGCAGGCAAAGCTGGAGCCGGACAAAAACCGGCTGGGCAAAGACCCGGAGGCCCACGACCTGCCGGCGCTGGTGCAGCTGCGAATCCCTGGGCTATGCCTGTACCAGTGCGGGTGATTGAAGCGGGTTCTACTGATTTAAAAGTGCAGATTAAAGCCATAGGCACAGTGACGCCTTTGAATACTGTGCTGGTGCAAAGCCGTGTGGCTGGCCCCTTGCAGCAAGTGTTTTTCGAAGAAGGCCAAAAAGTTGAAGCGGGCCAATTATTAGCGCAGATTGATCCGGCCGATTATAAAGTAGAGTTGGCGCAGGCTCAGGGTCAGAAAGAGCAAAATATAGCGCTGCTGAAAAGTGCAGAGCAGGATTTAGAGCGTTTTGCCAAACTCAAAGAGCAAAATACGATAGCGGCACAGCAAATGAATGCGCAGCAGGCTTTAGTCAGCCAGCTCAAAGGTGCTATTAAGTCGAATCAGGCCGCTATTGATGCTGCTGCTTTGCAGTTGTCTTATACCCAAATCAAAGCGCCTATCAGTGGTCGTTTGGGCTTACGTGCTGTCGACCCTGGCAATTTAATTCAGGCCAACAGCGCTGAAGGTTTAGTGACTATTACCCAAAGTTCACCTATAGCTGTGGTTTTTACTATTCCTGAGACTCAGTTGCAGCAAGTGCGTACGGCATTTCGTGCCGGAGCAGCTTTGTCAGTGGAAGCATGGGACAGAGCGGAACAAATGCCGCTGACCAGCGGTACTTTAACCACCCTGGACAACCAGATTGATATAGCCACAGGCACTTTGAAGCTCAAAGCCGAGTTTGCCAATCAGAACGAAGAGTTATTCCCCAACCAGTTTGTTAATGTGCGTTTAAATGTGGCCGTGCAAAGTGGCGCTGTGACTATTCCGCAAGACGCTGTGCAATATGGTGCTCAGGGCACTTATGTTTATATGGTTGATGACAACAACAAAGCTCAAATCCGTCAGTTGAAATTAGGTGCTGTGGACAACGGTTTAGTGGCTGTCGAAGAAGGCTTAAAAGCGGGTGATAAAGTGGTTCTTGAAGGGTTGGATCGTCTAAGACCGGACCGTGAGGTTGAGGTGATCCAGGACGTGCCTAAGGGGTAAATGATGAACCTGTCCAAGCCTTTTATTTTACGCCCTGTAGCGACGTCGTTATTGATGCTGGCGATTCTAATCGCCGGTATTTTGAGCTGGCGTTTATTGCCTGTGGCTGCCTTGCCTCAGGTCGATTACCCTATTATTCAGGTGTTTAGCTTTAACCCTGGTGCCAGCCCTGACATTATGGCGCGCACAGTTACAGCGCCCTTAGAACGGCGTTTAGGCCAGATACCAGGCCTGAAACAAATGTCGTCCAATAGCTCGGCCGGTGCATCGGTGATTACGCTGCAATTTGCCTTAGTGGTCGATATGGGTGTGGCCGAACAGGAAGTGCAGGCTGCTATTAATACGGCTTCCTCGTTATTACCTAATGATTTACCTACACCACCTGTGTATCGCAAAGTGAATCCGGCCGACGCGCCTATTCTGACCTTAGCCGTCAGCTCTGATACTTTGCCATTGCCTGCAGTCTATGATTTAGTCGATACCCGTATGGCACAGAAGTTAGCTCAGTTGACGGGCGTGGGTATGGTCAGTCTGGCTGGTGGTCAACGCCCTGCCATTCGGGTCAAAGCTAATCCTGCCGCTTTAGCCAGTCTGGATCTAAGTGTTGAAAGCCTGCGTACTGCGATAGCCGCAGCCAATACCAATCAACCAAAAGGCAGTTTTGATGGTGCTTTTCGCTCCACCATGCTTGAAGCCAATGATCAAATTCGCAGCACAGACGAATACAAAGAGCTGATTATTGCGTATCGCGAAGGCGCGCCTATCCGCTTAAAAGATGTGGCTAAAATTGAAAATGGCGCTGAAGACCGTTTTCTTGCGGCCTGGGCCAACCAAAAAGCTGCTGTGCTGGTCAATATTCAGCGCCAGCCCGGTGCCAATGTGATTGATGTCGCAGACAGAGTGCAGGAGTTATTGCCGCAACTGACGGCCACTATGCCTGCTGCTGTGAAAGTGGAAGTCTTAACAGACCGGACTCACAGTATTCGTGCTTCAGTGCGTGATGTGCAAAAAGAGCTGATCTTCGCCATAGTGCTGGTGGTATTAGTCACCTTCGCATTTTTACGCAGTATTCCGGCCACTATTATCCCTAGTCTGGCCGTGCCTTTGTCCTTGATTGGTACTTTTGCTGTGATGGTGTTGCTGGATTTCTCTGTTAACAACCTGACCTTAATGGCCTTGACCATAGCCACAGGTTTTGTGGTGGATGACGCCATCGTCATGCTGGAAAACGTAGCGCGGCACCGTGAACAAGGTGCATCCCCAATGGAAGCTGCACTGAAAGGCGCCAAAGAAATTGGTTTTACGCTGATATCCCTGACCTTTTCGCTGATCGCTGTGCTTATCCCTCTGCTCTTTATGGCAGATGTGGTCGGCCGGCTGTTTTTTGAATTTGCCGTCACTTTGGCTGTGGCTATTCTGATCTCCCTGGTGGTGTCTTTAACTCTGACCCCTATGCTCTGTGCGCGTCTATTAAAAACTCTGCCCGAGCATCATGATCAAAATGGTTTAATGGACCGCATTATTGCTGCTTATGGCCGTGGTTTGCAGTGGGTGTTACGTCATCAAACCTTAGCTATGTTCAGTATGTTGGCGACTGTGGCATTAACTGCTCTGTTGTATCTGGCTGTGCCTAAAGGCTTTTTCCCTGTGCAGGACAGTGGTGTGATTCAGGTGGTGACTGAAGCACCGCAGGATATTTCTTTTCAGGCTATGGCGTCACGCCAACAGGAACTGGCTGAAAATATTCTGCAGCACCCGGATGTCAGCAGTTTGTCGTCTTTTATTGGGGTGGATGGCAGCAATACCAGCATTAACAGTGGCCGTATTCAGATCAATCTGAAACAACATGGCGAACGCGATTTGTCTGCAGTTGAGGTGATCCGTGAGCTGGAGCAGCAAGTGCAGGCCGTGCCTGGTATAAAAGGCTGGTTCCAGCCGGTGCAGGAATTGAGTATTGAAGACAGAGTCAGCCGTACTCAGTATCAATTCAGCTTAACCACGCCCGATCAGGAGGTGCTGAATCAGTGGTTACCTGATTTGGTTGAAGCCTTGCAACAACGACCTGAATTATCCGAAGTGGCGCATGATTTACAGCAGCAGGGTTTACAGGCTTATATCGACATCGACCGCACTGCAGCTGCACGTTTAGGCATTAATGTGTCGCAAATCAGTACTGTGCTGCAAAGCGCCTATAGTCAGCGTCAGGTCACGACCTTATTTACTCAGGCCAATCAGTACCGGGTGATTTTGGAAGTGGACCCTGATCAGATTAACGGTGTTGATGCGCTGAATAAGCTCTATATCAGCTCGGCTTCTGGTACTCCTGTGCCTTTATCTGCAGTAGCTAAAGTGACACAACGACCTGCCAAGTTATTGATTAACCATCAGGGCCAATTCCCTTCTGTTACTTTGTCTTTTAACCTGGCTGCCGGTTATTCCTTGGGTGAAGCTGTGGCTGCTATTGAAGAAGTGCAGCAACAATTACAAATGCCTGCCGAAGTGGAGCTGACCTTTCAGGGCGCAGCTGAAGCCTTCCGCGCGTCCTTGAGTAATACGCTCTGGCTGGTGCTGGCTGCTGTAGTCACCATGTACATAGTGCTGGGTATTTTGTATGAAAGCTTAATTCACCCGGTCACCATATTGTCGACTTTACCTTCAGCTACAGTGGGGGCTTTGTTGGCGCTGCTCATCACAGGCCAGCCGCTGGATCTGATTGCCGTGATCGGCATAGTGCTGCTAATAGGTTTGGTGAAGAAAAACGGCATTATGATGGTCGACTTTGCGTTGGAAGCGCAGCGGCATCAGGGCTTATCGCCAACCGAAGCTATCTATCAGGCGGCCTTAATGCGGTTCCGGCCCATTCTAATGACGACTTTAGCTGCGCTCTTTGGTGCCATTCCATTGTTACTGGCCAGCGGTTCAGGTGCGGAGTTGCGTCAGCCTTTAGGTTTAGTGATGGTCGGCGGTTTGTTAGTCAGTCAGGTGTTGACGCTCTTTACCACGCCTGTGGTGTATTTATGGTTTGATCGCCACTTCAGTGGCAAAGAAAGCAGCAAAGAGGCGGTAGCTGAAGTTGAGGCGAAAGTGCTATGAATTTAGCTCAGCCCTTTATTCAGCGCCCTGTGGCCAGTGGCTTAATTGCCACTGCTATTTTGCTGCTGGGCATGTTGTGCTGGCGCTTATTGCCAGTATCACCTTTGCCTGCTGTCGATTTTCCAATGATAGTGGTCACCGCCAGTTTGCCTGGTGCCAGCCCTGAAAGTATGGCCGCTACTGTTGCCACGCCACTGGAACGGGCTTTAGGTAGTATTGCTGGTATTAACCGCATCAGCTCCAGCAGTAATCAGGGTTCAGCGCAAATACGGCTGGAGTTTGATTTGGACCGCAATGTGGATGAAGCGGCCCGTGAAGTACAGGCTGCTATTAATGCCGCCCGCAGCCAGTTGCCATCCGGTATGCCGGGCAATCCAAGTTACCGCAAATTTAACCCGTCACAGGCCCCTGTGATGGCGCTGGCGCTAAGCTCTGAACATTTAGCCTCCAGTGCTTTATACGATGCCGCCTCTACTGTATTAGCACAGAAACTGGCGGCTATCACTGGTGTGGGCGAAGTGGAAGTGGCTGGAGCTTCCTTGCCTGCTGTGCGGGTGCAACTGAATCCGGGCATGCTGACTCAATATGGTGTGGCTTTGGATGAAGTACGCAGCGCGATCAGTGGTGCTAATGCCTCAGTGCCTTTGGGTGTGCTGGAAAGCAGCGATCAACGTTGGCAATTAGCGACCAGTCAGACCTTACGTCAGGCCTCAGATTATCAGTCGTTAGTGGTGAAGTATGTCAACGGTGCGCCTATCCGTTTATCAGATGTAGCTTTAGTGACAGACTCCACTGAAAACCGCTACAGCGCTGGTTTTCATAACGATAAAAACGCGGTGATTTTATTGGTCAGCCGTCGTACTGGTGCCAATATTGTTGAAACCATAGATGCTATTTATCAACAGATGCCGTTGTTGCGGGCACTGATACCAGCAGATGCTGATTTAGCTGTGGTGATGGATCGCAGCCCCGTGATCCGCGCTACCTTAACTGAAGCGCAAATCAGTTTATTGATTGCTGTGGTCTTGGTTGTGCTGGTGGTCTGGGCCTTTTTAGGCAGCCTGCGCAGTGCGCTGATCCCAAGTCTGGCTATTCCTGTGTCTTTGATTGGCTCTTTTACCGTGATGTATCTCTGTGATTTTTCGCTGAATAACTTGTCGGTGATGGCGCTGATTGTCGCTACAGGTTTAGTGGTGGATGATGCCATTGTCGTAGTCGAAAATATTAAACGCCATATAGAACGTGGTTTAACTCCTTTGCAAGCTGCGCGGCAAGGTGCGTCTGAAGTTGGTTTTACCTTGCTGGCAATGAACCTGGCTTTAGTCGTAATTTTCCTGTCGATTTTATTTATGGGCGGTTTGGTCGAGCGTTTATTCCGCGAGTTTTCTATCACGCTGGCTGCCGCCATGATGATCAGTCTGGTGATTTCGCTGACCTTAACGCCAAGCTTATCGGCGTTACTGCTGAAGGCCAAAAAGCCGGGTGACACTGAAGCCGGAGCTTTTCAGAAGTTTCAGCAGAAGTATCATCAGAGCGTGGCCTGGAGCTTAGATCATTACCGCTGGTTTTTGGCCGGATTAGTGCTGCTATTTGCTGCCAATGCCTGGTTGTACACTCAAGTGCCAACAGGTTTATTGCCGGATCAGGACACAGGCCAGCTCAATGGTTTTGTTCGTGGTGATGATGGTTTCTCCTTTCAGATCATGCAGCCAAAAATTGAAGCTTTCCGTCAGCATTTGTTAAAAGACCCCGCTATTGCTGATGTGACAGGCTCCAGCGGCGGTGATATGGGCATCAGCAACAGCTGGATGCGTGTGCGGTTAAAACCTCTGGCTGAGCGTAAAATATCAGCCCAGCAGGTGGTGGATCGTATTCGCGCTACAGCCCCTAAAGTACCGGGTGGCATGGTGTTTATGAATGTGGATCAGGACATCCGTTTGTCATCGCCTTTTGGCCGCAGTGACTACGAGCTGCTGATGTTATCCGGTGATTTGCAACTGCTGCGCAAATGGAGCAAACAAGTCGCGGAAAAAATGCAGGAATTGCCGGAGCTGGTGGATGTGGATACGCCCAGCGGCGAAGATGCACAGCAAATTTCTTTAACCATAGACAGGGAAGCGGCACAGCGTTTAGGTGTGGATATGCGCACCATTGCTACCTTGCTGAATAACTCTTTCTCACAACGGCAGGTTGCTACTTTGTACGATGAGATGAATCAATACCGTGTGGTGATGGAACTGACACCAGGTTATACAGCTCAGCCTGAAGTATTAAAGCAACTGCAACTGGTGACAGCAGATGGCAATAGGGTGCCTTTATCCAGCATTGCCAGCTACCAGTACAGTCTGGCGAATGACCGTATCCGCCACGACAACCAGTTTGCTTCCGTTGGTATTGGTTATGGTTTAGCGCCTGGTGTGACTTTACAGCAAGCCTCTGCGGCCATAGAAAACGTGCTGGCGCGTCTGATGGTGCCAACTGGCATTCATACCATCAATGGTGAAGATCAGCGTAATGCCATGTTTAAAAGCGGCGATCAGCTCTGGCTGATTATTGGTGTGATTTTAACTGTGTATCTGCTGCTCGGCGTGTTGTATGAAAGCACTATTCAGCCGATTACCATTTTATCGACCTTGCCTTGTGCTGGTTTAGGAGCTTTGCTGGCGCTTTATGTCAGCAATACCGACTTTAACCTGATAGCTCTGCTGGGGCTGTTTTTGCTGATAGGCATAGTGATGAAAAACGCCATCTTGCTGGTCGATTTTGCCTTGCATGCTGAACGAGATCTGGGTTTATCACCGAAAGAAGCGGTCGCTTTGGCGGCGGCACAACGTTTGCGTCCTATTTTAATGACCAACTTTGCTGCTTTGTTAGGTGCCGTGCCATTGCTGTTTGGTATGGGCGAAGGCTCAGAGCTGCGCCAGCCTTTGGGTATCACCATAGTGGGAGGTTTGTTGGTCAGTCAGTTGTTAACTTTATACAGTACGCCAGCCGTCTATCTGGTGTTAAGTAAATTCCGCAGTACCAGATCGGCAGAGCTGTTGGTATCGGGCGCGGCAGCTGAAAAAAAGGCTGAGGTTTAACTCAGCCTTAAGGGATGAATACTCATCCAGTACCAGGAATGTTTTTGAACAGCTTTAGCTGGCCCGTCAGGGCGAAGCCGGATGAAGCATTGCCAACAGTTTGGCAATGTCCGGATGAGCGCCAGTGGCTCTGTCCACTGGCCGGTTGAGGCCACGGATGGCGCGAATAAAATGAGCAAGGCCAACCGGGAATACGCGCCTTGCCCCGGCTTTCGCCTTAACTTGTCACTTTGCGACTGCGTAAACCGAAGTAGCAGATATAGATGTAACAAAACACCGGCAACACAAAAGACAAGGCCAGGCCAAAAGAGTCGGCCAGCATGCCCTGAGCTACAGGCACTAAAGCGCCGCCTACAATCGCCAAACACAATAAACCCGCGCCCTGACTGGTGTATTTGCCTAAACCATGTAACGCCAGACTAAAAATGGTCGGGAACATAATGGAGTTGGCGATACCAATGGTCAGTAGCGCAAATAACGCCAGTTGGCCCTGACCTGTAATCACCAGTACCAGCAATAACATGGCGGCAGCAGCGTGAATGGCCAGTAATAAGCCAGCGTTTATGCGTTGCATCAGTAAAGCACCCACAAAACGACCCACCATAGCGCCACCCCAGTACCAGGCGACGTAATGCGCAGCTTCAGCTTCTGCTAGTCCTGTAATTTCAGGCAAAGCAATAAAGTTGACCATCACTGAACCTATGGCTACTTCAGCGCCTACATACATAAAAATGCCCAAGGCACCGAGCCATAAATGGGTGTAAGGCAATAGAGACTTAATGGATATTTTTTCCGCTGCTGTAGTGTTTTGAACTTCTGGTAACTTCAGACGCGAAAACACAAAAGCTACAGCAAATAAAGCCACTGTCAGTATCAGATAAGGCAGTTGTACTGCATCAGCACCTTCAGTGCTGTCGAGCTGACTCAGGATCAAAGCCGCACCAATAAGCGGGGCAACTGTGGTACCCAAAGAGTTAAAGGCTTGGGTCATGGTCAGGCGACTGGAGGCAGTTTTTGGATTGCCCAATACTGTGACATAAGGGTTAGCCGCAACCTGCAAAATGGTAATACCGGAGGCCAGCACAAATAAAGCGGCCAAAAACCATGGGTAACTATGAAAGCTGGCGGCCGGAATGAAGTTCAGTGTGCCAAAACCTGCAATAGCTAAACCTATCACTATACCTTTCTGGTAACCCAGCTTATTGATCAGCGCACCCGCAGGTAAAGACACCACAAAATAAGCACCAAAAAAGCAGAATTGGATCAACATAGCCTGAGTGTAAGTCAGGTCGAACACGGCTTTTAAATGCGGAATTAAAATGTCGTTCAGACAAGTAATAAAACCCCAGATAAAAAATAAAAAAGTAAGAGCAGGTAAAGCCCAGCTACTGATTGGTGTGCTGGAACTCTGCACTTCGGCGCTTTGAACACTTTGCATTCTATTCCCCATCAGGCCGCCTGGTGACGGCCATTATTGTTATGTATTAATGTGTCGCACAACTCAGATCAGCTGTTGCTGTGGCTGGTGTTAAACGGATATTCGAAATACTTAGTTGGTATGCCGCCTCACTATGCAACACAAAAGGTTGCTGCAGATGATTTAGCGCCGCGCCTTTGCTGGCAAAACAACTTAAATCAATCACCACTTTGTGCCATTGGCCTGCAGCTTTACTGCCGATCAGTTCAGCTAAATTCAAAGTACCACCACAGCCCGAACCACAAGACTGAGCTAAAGTGACAGCTGCTGTTGGTGCCGCATTCCATTTCATATCGACCACCAACTGACTATAACCGCTGGCATCCAGCGGCACAGCAGCTTGCAGTACCAGTTTGGCTTTAGAATTTGCAGCCCAGTCCAACAGTAAAGCGTCTTCCTGTTTTTGCCAGTTCACTGCGGCTAAATTCAGGCTTTGGTCGGCACTTTTGGCTTTGTTACCTGTGACTGTGACTACTCCTGCCTCGTCCTGCAAAATCAGGCTGTAGCCTGAGGCCGGGCGGCGCTCAAATAAACTTAAGCTGTCATTGTTGGTACTTTGCGCACTGTTGATTTGCTCGGATAAGTCATTGGCAACAGTGGTTTTGTCCTGATAAGTCAGGCCATAACCCAAAGCGAAAAGTGGAGCATAGTTAGTGTCATCTTGATTTAACGGTGTTTGATCTGCTGTTTTTGGCCAGGAGAATGGCAGTTTGCCTTTAAAGTCATGTTGGATTTCCCCAGCGGCAGTTTTGAATAACACTTCTGCCACAGCCTGACCTGCGGTACCAGGTAACCAGGCCGCTACAAAAGCATCGGACTGATTCAGCTCAGGGTTTACCCATAAAGGCCGGCCCTTTAAAAACACTGTCACCACCGGAATACCCTCGGCCTTAAGTTTTTTCAGTAATTCCAGATCGGTATTTTTACCAGCCTGATAATCCAGAGTGCGAATGTCACCATCAAATTCGGCGTATGGATTTTCACCTATCACCACAATAGCCACATCAGGTTTTTGCTGATAAGAGCCATCAGCACTCAGCTCGACTGTGCCTTGGGCCGCTTCGACTTGCTGTTGTATGCCTGAATAAATGGAACGACCATTCGGGAAGTCTGCATTGACGTTGCCCGTGCCTTGCCAGGTTAAAGTCCAGCCACCACTTTGTTTGCCAATATTGTCAGCACCATCACCTGTCACTAGTACTTTTTGTTTTGGAGCCAATGGCAATAATTGAGCATTATTTTTCAGCAACACTAAAGATTCACGCACGGCTTGAGCTGCAATAGCCTGATGATCGGCATGACCAATCAATTCTGCTTTACCCGCCAGTGCTGATTGAGCAGGGTTGCCGTGTTCAAATAAACCAGCACGAATTTTGACTCGTAAAATGCGGCTGACGGCGTCATCTAAACGAGCTGCTGATATTTCACCTGCTTTGGCCTGAGCCAGAGTGTTGGTATAGAGCGCTTTACCATCTTCCGGTGCCATTAATATATCAACACCAGCGTTGATAGCGGCGGCACAGCTATTGTTGGTACAACCCGGAAGCTGGCCATGACCGTTCCAGTCGCCAACCACTAAACCATCAAAACCCATACGTTCTTTTAAAACAGTGGTCAGCAGGTAATGATTACCATGCATTTTTTCACCGTGCCAGCTGTTAAAAGACGCCATCACAGTTTGCACACCAGCATCCAGGCTACTGATATAACCCTGAGCATGCAGGCGCACTAAATCGGCTTCATTGGTTAATGTATTGCCCTGATCTTTGCCGTTTTCAGTGCCACCATCACCCAGATAATGTTTGGCTGTGGCAATTAAACGGCCGCTTTGCATAAAGTCAGAACCAACATTGCCCTGAATACCTTTGACTAATGCTGCACCGAGTTCTTTTACCACAGTAGGGTCTTCCGAATAACTTTCGTAACTGCGGCCCCAGCGATCATCACGGGCTACTGCAACAGTAGGCGCAAAGATCCAGTTAATGCCAGTAGCTGCTACTTCCGCTGCCGTGGCTTTACCTATGGCTTCCACCAACTGTGCATTGTTGGCTGCACCCAAACCAATATTATGTGGAAACACTGTCGCGCCAATTACATTGTTGTGACCGTGCACTGCATCAGTGCCCCAAATAGGTGGAATGCTGCTGCCATCTTTAGTTGAATCCACACCGGCATCGTAATACGCCTGAGCTAAAGCCACCCAGTCTGCTGCTGTAGAGTTTTTATTATCATTTGGATAAGCACCACCGCCATTTAAATAAGAACCAAAACCATACTGGCGCATATCTTCCACTGTCATCCAACGGATATCCGGCTGGATCAACTGAGCCACTTTTTGCTCAATGGTCATAGCGGACAGCAGTTGCTGCACTTTTTGTTCTGTATCCTTGTTGGCTAAAGGGCTTTTTAATTCTGGCCACAGATTCAGACTTTCAGCTGGAGCTGCTTTGACTTCTGTCGTTTTCTCAGTGGCCGTATTTTGTTGGCCGCAACCAGATAAAGTCGTCACAAGGGCAGCACTGCACAACAACGCCAATGGGGTGTATCGAAACATAATGGGTATCCTGTTGAGCTCTGTCTGTTTTTGTGTCCGCTTCTTTCTGAAAGCCGGGTCTTTTCACTGTGTCAGCAGAGTTTTTATCGGCGGGGCTGGCAGGCAAATCAGCGGTTTGTATGATCAAATGCATACAAAAGCTCTGATGGATGCTTGGTATTCTGTCCCCGTGTCCTCCGGACTTATCATCAAGTTCCGGCATGCAAATCTTTGATTTGCTTATTATTGTTTTTAGTTACTTTGCATTTTCTCTGTCATTAAAACTGAAATTGCGCAATTTCTTCAGCAATAATGCAATTGTAAGCGGTTTCATTTTTAGCTGATAAACTGATTATTGCCAACTGTTTTTTAACCAAAATGTAAGATTTAGTTTTTCTGTATTGACGAGTTAAAAAAAATCACCTAAGTTTGTGAAAGCGCTTACAGTTAGTTTTGGGGAGTAAATAAACTACCTGTCCGGCGTTATCGAATTTCGTTGCAAGTAAAAAACCAAAAACAGTCGACAGGGAACTACACATGAAATCCAAAACGTTCAAAAAGACCAGACTCGCCACCAGTCTGTCGTTAGTGCTTGGCGTGGGCGTTGTTATGCCTGCCTTCGCGGATGACGCGCAGGAGCAAAACACCAAAAAAGCCGAAGAAAAAATTGAAGTGATCAGCGTCACCGGTATTCGCGGTAGTCTGATTAAATCTATGGACACCAAACGTTCATCCACAGGTATTGTGGATGCAATCTCCGCTGAAGATATAGGTAAATTCCCTGATACTAATCTGGCAGAATCGCTGCAGCGTATCAGCGGTGTATCTATTGACCGTGTAAACGGTGAAGGTAGTAAAGTATCTGTCCGTGGTTTTGGTCCGGACTTTAACTTAGTTACGTTGAACGGCCGTCAAATGCCTGTGACTACAGGTTCACGTTCTTTTGATTTCGCCAATATTTCTGCCGATACCATTAGCGGTGTTGAAGTCAATAAAACCAGTTTTGCTAAAAATCCTACCGGTGGTATAGGTTCGGTTATTGACGTGCAAACCTTAAAACCTTTAAGTGCTGGCGGCGAAAAAGCTGTATTCAGTGCTGCTATGGTCGATGATAAATCGACTGAAGAAGGTAGTGCTACTCCTGAGTTAGCAGGTTTATATTCCACGACTTTTAGCGACGATAAGTTTGGTGTGTTAGTGTCCGCCAGCTATCAGGAACGTGAAAGCGGTAGCCAGCAGGCTAACGTAGGTACAGGCTGGCGCAGTTTTGCTGGTTCTGTAGATAATACTTCTGGCCAGTGGGGCAGTATCCCTGTCGATAATCAGGTGAACCGCCCTGGCGCTGATGATGTGTACTCTGTGCCACAAACAACCATCTACAAATTTGAAGAACAACAACGTGCCCGTACCAATGGCCAGTTAGTGCTGCAGTATGCTCCTACTGATAATCTGACGGCCAGCGTTGACTATACCTACATGCGCAATGATATCGACACTCAGTACAATGATGTGTCTGCCTGGTATACCTATGTACCTTCACAAAGCATCTGGACTGATGGTCCGGTATCTTCTCCGCTGATTTATTCTGAGGAATACAGTTCTCCAGCCGACTTGTCTATGGGCGCTGGTGATTCTGGCGTACGTAACGAAAGTGGTTCATTAGGTCTGAACCTGGAATGGCAAGCCACTGATAACTTAAAACTGAGTTTTGATGCTCACCAATCTGACGCTGAATTCAAACCAAACCATGTATTGGGTTCAAGCAATACCTTAAGTACTGCTGCTTTTATCCGTAACAGTGCTGCGACCGATTTTACCGGTGAAATGCCTTTATTGTCAGTGGGTGGCGGTAACTCGGTTAAACCTTCAGACATGATTGTAACGGGTAGCGTATTTGGTAACTCGACCAACAAGTCTGAAATTGACCAGTACCAGTTTGATGGCGAATATGTGTTCGAAAACGGCAGCAGCATCGACTTCGGTATTGCTCTGACTGACGTGGACAACCATTCAAAATCAGTCAACGTACAGCGTAACGACTGGGGTGGTGTGGGTCAGGCAGGTGATTTCGACGATTCCTATTTCCCAGCTGGCACTATCCATGACAAATTCAACGCTGGTAAAGGTAATTTCTCTTTAATGCCAGACCGTGATTTTGAAATCCTTGATACCATTTTCTTCTGGGATTTCAATACAGTACGCGCCCGAGCTGAAGAGTTATACACGCCGGACGGTTTTGTTGGCGCCGGTGATTGTGGTACCAACTTCTGTCCTTCTACCGATTACGATAGTGACGTCAACCGCTATACGAAAGAAGAATCACAATCTGCTTATGTGCAGTACAACTACGAAAATGAACTGTCCGGCATGCCGTACGATGTTCATGTAGGTGTACGTTATGAAACAACAGATGTGACTTCAACTTCAGCTGTCGCTGCATACAATGGCGCCAGTTGGGTGGCTGACACTGAAATCGTATTACAAGCCAGTGGTGAGCGTGAGTTCCAGACGAAAACAGGTGATTACGACTACGTATTACCTAACCTGAATTTCAATATTGAAGTGGTTGACGATGTAATGTTACGTGCTGCTTATAGTGAAACTATAGGTCGTCCTGACTATATTTCTATTCAGGGTGGAACAGTAGTGAACACTATAGCTAACCGGGCTGGCGGTGGTGGTAATGCTGGTAACCCAAGTCTGTTGCCTTTAGAGTCTAAAAACATCGATTTATCGGCTGAATGGTACTACTCTCCGGCAAGTTACGTTTCTTTAGGTTACTTCCGTAAAGACACCAGTAATTTTATTAGCAACTCTATTGTGGAATCGACTATCTACAATATTCCAAACCCAGTTGACGGTGATAAATATGCTGAAGCTGTTGCTGCTGTAGGCAACGATGCTGGTGATATCCGCGACTGGATTTTTGCAAATTATCCAAATGCCCCTGGTGTTGACGTTGCTGCCGGCACTATTGATGGTGTAACAGGTGAAGACAATGCGTTGGTCTTCGACATCAATACACCATCTAATGGCGCAAACTCAGAAGTGATTGATGGCTGGGAATTTGCGGTACAGCATGCCTTTGGAGAAACTGGTTTTGGTACTATTGCCAACTACACCATGGTCGACAGCGAAACGTCCTACAACAATTTCCTGTTGCAGGATCAGGCTGCTCTGATTGGTTTAAGTGACACTGCCAACGCCATTCTGTTTTATGAAATGGATGGTTTCCAGGCTCGTGTTGCCTATAACTGGCGTGACGAGTTCCTGAACTCTAAAGGTCAGGATACAGGCGCCCATCCTAAATACACTGAGGCGTATCACCAGATTGATATGTCAGCCAGTTATGACCTGCCACAAGTTGAAGGTTTAACCATTTTTATTGAAGCCTTAAACGTGACTGATGAGCATATCCGTGTGCACGGTCGTGCCAAAGAGCAGGTGTTAAGTCTGGTTGAATCAGGTGCCCGTTATAGTCTGGGTGCTCGTTACAGCTTCTAAGCTGTAAAGGGCCATAAGGATATGGCCCACTCTGTTTCCATTTTTTGAAGCAGCATCTTCAGCCCTGGCTGAAGATGCTATATCTTGATTTTTTCTATAGCTTCGTACTTAAACAAAAAACCAGTAGCATTCGCGTTAAGCGACAGGTTTAATCAAACTATAACTAAAAAATACACTGTAACGGTCGGGATATAGCATGAGTAAGAATGTTTTATTAAACAGCGTTGAACACAGAGACCTGAAAGTCATTACGACCAGAGGCGCACAATATGGTGATGCAGTCTGGTTTGCTGTCACTTTTCCTAAAGAATTCCGTACAGTTCAGGCCCACTACCCAATTTTTTTTCATAAAGACAACAACAGCAATCAGTTTTTTTCTGTCACCCTGTTTGGTTTCCAGGATCAGGAAAACCTGTTTTTACAACAGGATAACTGGCGTGGTTGTTATGTGCCGCTGATGCTAAGACGTCAGCCGTTTTTGATTGGTCAGCAACTGGTGCGTGAAGACGGTATTGAAACGCCGCAACGGGTTATTCATATCGACTTAAATAATCCGCGTGTCAGCAGTACTGAAGGCGAAGCTCTGTTTTTACCTTTTGGTGGCAGCAGCCCTTATCTGGATGAAGTCGCTTCGATGCTGGAAACTATTCATCATGGCATGCTCGACAGCAAAACTTTTATCGATCTGTTGCTTGAGCATCAACTGCTGGAATCCTTTACCCTGGATTTAACCTTCAGCAATGGCCAGAAGCAGCAACTGGCAGGTTTCTACATTATTCATGAAGAAAACCTCGCCGCTTTAGCTCCAGAGCTTTTAGCTCAACTGCACCAGAAAGGTTATCTGCAGGCAATTTATATGGCCATCGCATCTCAGTCCAATATTCGCCATTTGCTGCAGTTAAAAAATAAGCAGTTTGAGTAAGGTCTGGATAGCCATGCACAGCACAACGCCATTAGCACAAGTAAAAACTCTGGAAGGATGCGACTTAGCTGATGCGTTGAGTTTAATAGCTAATGCCCATCAACCTTTGATATTCAAAGCCTTGTGTAAAGACTGGCCGCTGGTCAAAGCGGGTCTTGTGTCAGCCTCGTCTGCCGCAGATTATATTCGTCAATTTTATCAGGGGCTTCCGGTCAGTGCCTGTTACCTTGATCCCGATCAGCAAGGCAGGGTGTTTTATAACCCAGAGCAAAATGGCTTTAATTATCAGGGCGGTAAAATAGACTTTAATCAGTTATTGGACCGCCTTTTTGCGTTAAACAGCCAAACTCAAGTACCGACCTATTACATGGGCTCCACGGAGATCAACCATTGGTTTCCGGGTTTGGCAGAGCACAATACCTTACCAATGGAAGGTATCAGCCCGCTGACCAGTGTCTGGCTTGGTAATCAGTCCCGCATTGCTGCTCATTATGATTTTCCGCAGAATTTGGCCTGTAATGCAGTCGGACATCGCACTTTTACCTTATTTCCACCTGATCAAATTGCCAATTTGTATCCGGGACCTATGGAGTTTGCGCCAGGCGGTCAGGATGTCAGCATGGTGGATTTTGCCGCGCCTGATTTTGAGCGTTTCCCTAAATTTGCCGAAGCTCTGCAGCATGTACAACTGGCAGAGCTGGAACCTGGCGATGTGTTATTTATTCCGAGCATGTGGTGGCACCACGTGCAGGCGTTGGACGCTTTTAATGTGCTGATCAGCCACTGGTGGCGCGATACGCCAGCCTATTTAGGCCGACCCAATAATGCTTTGTCTATGGCGGTGCTGAGCTTACGCAGTTTGCCTAAGGCGCAGCGTCAGGCCTGGAAAGCTATTTTTGACTACTACATTTTTGAGCACGATGAAATATCACAAGATCATATTCAACCAGATGCCTTAAAGATGTTAACTAAGCCACTGGATGAGCTGAATGCGCGCCAGATCCGGGCTGATTTATTAAATAAATTAAAACGCTGACAACCAACTAAAAATATAAAGACACCAATCAACAGGGTGAACAGATGAACAACGAACAGAACAGAATTAAAAAAGTAGTGATAGCAGGTGGTGGCACAGCTGGCTGGATGACAGCAGCGGGCCTGACCAAATTGCTGGGCAAAAACCTTGAAGTGGTTTTAGTGGAGTCTGACGATATTGGCACTGTGGGAGTCGGCGAAGCCACTATCCCCACTATGCATATCTTCCATCGCTTACTGAATATCAAAGAATCTGAAGTGATGGCAGCCACCAATGCTACTTTTAAGCTGGGTATTCAGTTTGAAAACTGGAAAACAGTAGGCGAAGACTATATTCACTCCTTTGGATTTTTAGGCAAAGACTGCTGGGCCTGTGGCTTTCAGCACTTTTGGGTAAAAGGCAGACAAAAAGGCATAGCGACTGAAATCGGTGACTACTGTGTCGAGCATTTAGGCGCTCGTCAGGGCCGCTTTGCAGTGTTGCCAAATCAGGATCTGAACCACGCTTACCATATGGATGCGTCCTTGTATGCCAAGTTTTTGCGTCGCATGTCTGAGCAGCATGGTATTAAACGTATTGAAGGTAAAATTCGTGAAGTTCAGCAGCATATGGACGGTAATATCAGTGCTTTATTGCTGGAATCCGGCGAGCTGATTGAAGGCGATTTATTTATCGATTGCACCGGCTTCAGAGCTTTGTTGATTGAACAAACACTCAATACAGGTTTTGAAGACTGGAGTCACTGGTTACCTTGTGACAGCGCTTATGCAGTGCAAACCAAAACCACACAAGAGCCAGTGGCGTACACTCGCGCTATAGCCCGGGATGCTGGCTGGCAATGGAAAATCCCACTGCAAAGCCGGGTGGGTAATGGCCTGGTGTTCTGCAGCAAATTTATGACAGAAGCAGAAGCCAAACAAACACTGATCGAGAATGTCGAAGGTGAGATGATGTTTGAGCCACGCTTAATTAAGTTTAAAACCGGCACCCGCCGTCAGCATTGGAATAAAAACTGTGTGGCCATTGGTTTATCCAGTGGTTTTCTCGAGCCTTTAGAGTCGACCAGTATTCATTTGATCCATCGCAGTATTATTCGTTTGCTGCAGATGTTTCCGTCCCACGGCATTGTGCCTGCGGATGTAGCTGAGTTTAACCGCCAGACTAAAATCGAAATGGATAATATCCGCGACTTTATCATCCTGCATTACAAAGCCACGGAGCGTACTGATACCAAGTTCTGGCGTTACTGCAAAGATATGCAGATCCCGGACACGCTGGCCCACCGGATGGAATTGTTTAAACAATCCGGCAAGGTGTATAAGTTTGCTCAGGAATTGTTTGGCGAAAGCTCCTGGTTGCAGGTGCTGATTGGCCAGGGTTTGATGCCAGAACAGTATCATCCTATTGTCGATTTAATGCCGGACTCCGAGCTGAATGATTTCCTGATGAGCATTAAACAGAATGTGAAACGCACTGTGAGTCAGTTTCCGACTCACCATGAGTTTATTCAGCATTATTGTAAGTCGTCTTTAGTCTGAGTTGACCAGGATGGAAGCGCTGAATTATCAGGTCAATACCGCCATCCGGCCCGAAATTATCTATCTCGGGCTGGAAAAAACGCCATTGATTATGATTGATAACTTTGCTCTGGACTTGTCTGGTTTACGCCAGCAGGCTCAGCACAGCGATTTTATGCGCGAGAACCAAACTTATTACCCAGGCCAGCGTGCAGTATTGCCAAAAGATTATGTGGCCGCCAGCTTAAATGCTTTGTATCAGCTGATTTATAAAGTCTATCAGGTGCCGGAAAAGCTCAGATTAAAGCCACAAATGCTGTTTTATGCGCTGATCACTCAAGCAGAAAACAGCCTGCATCCGCTGCAATGTATGCCACATTTTGATACCAGCGCGCCTTATTATTTTGCGCTGTTGCATTACCTGAATGACGGCCCTCATGGCAGCACAGGTTTTTTCCGGCATAAACCTACAGGTTTTGAGCGGGTGGCCGATCAAAGGCGGCAGGACTATTTCCAGTCAGCACAAAACTTTATTGATACTCATGGTGCGCCACCTCAGCGTTATCAGGTGCAAAGCAATGAGCATTATGAGCTGTACTATCAGATCCCCTATCAGGCGAACAGACTTATTATTTACCCTGGTAATCTGCTGCACTCTTCACTGGTGGATGTCGCTACTGATATAGACGGTTCGCCGGTCAGTGGGCGTTTAACCGCCAATATATTTATAGATTTCGTATAACCCAAACCACCTGAACTCATAACACAAAGGAACTGAATATGGTCACGACAGCACTAAAAATGAAAGCGATTACATTGCCAGTGTTGTGTTAATCAGACCACTTTTACCCTCCAATTTTAAAGATGAAAAGAAGATAACGATGAACTATGAATTGCCAAAAGGCTCAAGACTGCTGAAGAAAGAATTTACTTATGGTGTGGCCACTTCATCTTTCCAGATTGAAGGTGGAGTTGACGATCGCCTGCCTTGTATCTGGGATACCTTTTGCGCTACACCGGGCAAAGTAAAAGATGGCTCAAACGGCGATTTGGCTTGTGATCATTACAACTTATGGCGTGACGATATCGCGCTGATAAGCTCTTTAGGGGTCGATGCTTATCGTTTATCTATTGCCTGGGCAAGGGTGATGAATAAAGACGGCAGTCTGAATCAGCAAGGTGTGGATTTTTACATTGGCATTTTAGATGAGCTAAAGGCAAAAAATATTAAGTCTTTTGTCACTCTGTATCATTGGGATTTACCTCAACATATTGAAGACCAGGGCGGCTGGTTGAATCGCAATACGGCCTACTTATTTCAGGATTATGCCGACAAGTTAAGTAAAGCCTTTGGTGACAGAGTTTATTCGTACGCGACCTTAAATGAGCCGTTTTGCAGTTCGTATTTAGGTTATGAGGCCGGTATTCACGCTCCTGGCTTGACTAAAAAAGCCTATGGCCGTCAGTCAGCGCACCACTTATTGTTAGCTCATGGTCTGGCAATGCAGGTACTGCAGAAAAACAGCCCAAACAGCATGAATGGTATAGTGTTGAACTTCACACCTGCTTATCCGCTAACCGACAGTGTTGCCGATCAAAGAGCGGCACAGCTGGCCGACGAATACTTCAACCAGTGGTATATCAAACCAGTATTTGATGGTGCTTATCCTGATTCTTTCGCCTTGCTGGCGGATGAAGACAAGCCAGTGATTGAAGAAGGTGACTTCGACATTATCAAAGCGCCGCTGGACTTTTTAGGCGTCAATTTCTACACCCGCACTGTCTATAAAGCCGCTGAAGGCCGTGACTTTATTGAAGTCGATATGGTTGATGCTCCTAAAACAGATATTGGCTGGGAAATTTATCCACAGGCCTTTACCGATCTGTTAGTGTCTTTGCATCAGAAATATAAACTGCCTCCTGTTTACATTACCGAAAATGGTGCAGCAGCAGCCGATCAACTGCACAATAGTGAAGTCGACGACCAACTGCGTTTGTCATACTACCAGTCGCATCTGAATGCAGTACATCAGGCGGTCGAGCAAGGTGTAGATATTCAGGGTTATTTTGCCTGGAGTTTAATGGATAACTTTGAGTGGGCTGAAGGCTACTTAAAGCGGTTTGGTATAGTGTATGTCGACTACAACAGCCAACAAAGAACTGTGAAAAACAGCGGTCTGGCTTATAAGCGCTTAATTAGTAATCGTTAATTTATAAAAAATAATAATTTCAAATCAACAATTTATATAGGGTGCGCTCACCATGGTTAGTGTTAAGGAAAAAATTGCTTATGGCCTGGGGGATACGGCAAGCAATATAGTATTCCAGACCGTCATGTTGTTTCTGACGTTTTTTTATACCGATATTTATGGCATTTCGCCTGCTTTTGTCGGCACCATGTTCCTGGCTGTGCGTATTATCGACGCAGTGACAGATCCTATTATGGGGGCTATTGCCGACCGCACTGAAAGCAAATACGGCAAATTCCGTCCTTATTTGCTTTGGTTTGCTTTGCCATTTGGCCTGATCAGCGTGCTGGCTTTTACTACGCCAGACTTTGGTGAAGAAGGCAAAATGATCTATGCCTTTGTCACTTATACCCTGCTGATGCTGGTGTATACCGCTATCAATATTCCGTATTGTGCTTTAGGTGCTGTACTCACTGCTGATCCAAAAGAGCGGGTGTCGGTGCAGTCGTACCGTTTTGTCTTTGCCATGCTCGGTGGTCTGATGGTGACTGCTTTAACTTTGCCTCTGGTTGAGTTTTTTGGTCAGGGCGACAGAGCTAAAGGCTATCAGCTGACTATTATGGCGATGAGTGCATTAGGTGTGTTGATGTTTTTGGCCTGTTTTTACGGTACTAAAGAGCGTATCAATCCACCTAAAGAAGCGGTTAGCCGCAGCTATATGGATAACTTCCGTCAGTTGTGGAAAAACGATCAGTGGCGTGTACTGGCGCTGGTGGCTTTATGCCTGATGAGTGGTTACGTTTTACGTACTACACTGGCTATTTACTACGTGAAGTATTATCTGGAAATGCCGGACAGTATCACCTTATTTATCACTTTGGGTATGCTTGGCAGTATGGTCGGTTGCATTGTTGCTCAGCCTTTGGCAAAACGTTACTGCAAAGTAAAACTCTATATCGGTATCCAGATTTTGGCTGCGGCCCTTTGTGCCAGCAGCTATTTTGTCGCTGCTGATAATGTCACTCTCGCCATTGCTTTGTATGTGCTGTGGAATCTGGTATTTAACACCGGCACGCCGTTGCTGTGGGCCAAGATGGCTGATACCGTAGACTATGGCCAATGGCGCACAGGTATCCGCACTACAGGCATGGTGTATTCCTCTATTATTTTCTTTATCAAAATGGGCATAGCTGTAGGTGGAGCTTTGGGTGGCTGGCTATTGGCTGGTATAGGTTATCAGGCAGACGTTACTCAAACCGAAGAAACCAAGGCAGGTTTATTGCTTGCTTTTAGTTTGTATCCAGCCATTGGTTCTTTAATTGTCGCTTTTGTAATGGGTGCTTATAAACTCAACACACAAAAAGTTGATGAAATCACGTTGGAATTGAAGAGAGTCGCAGAATAAATCCAAAAGCATTGAAAGTTGCAGGGAGGCGACAAGCAAGGGAGACCCCAGGAACATAGACACACTATGTGACTGGGGCGAGGGAGCGCAGTCAACAAAGCTGCATTTTCAAGGATGACGGATGTAAAAGCTGATAATATGACGGACTACAGAGCACTTCAGTCTTTGCTGAATTACTCTGTAGTTCCCGATTCTCTTAGACTTAACAATAAGTGACAGCACTATATGGCGACCATTTACGACGTTTCACTGCTTGCAGGTGTATCTCTGGCTACGGTATCCAGAGTGATGAATAAAAACACCAATGTCAGCGAAAAGACCAAACAAAAGGTATTAGCCGCTATGGCTGAATTAGGCTACAGGCCTAACACTTTTGCGCAGTCTTTGGCGTCGAATTGCTCCAATAGTGTCGGTGTGTTGGTTTCACAGTTGGATGGCCCGTATTACGGTCCTATGATGGCTGAAATTGAAGCCGCGCTGCGGGCTGATAACCGCCATGTCATTATTGCCGTGGGTCACAGTGATGCGGCTCAGGAAATAGACAGTGTTGAGTTTTTGTTGAGCAAAGGCTGTGACGCACTGATCCTGGATGTAGAAGCTATCTCCGATGACTACCTGATTAAGCTTAGCCAAAGCTCAACTCCTATAGTGCTGATCAACAGATACATAGCCGAAATCAGCGACTGCTGTATTTACCTGAACAATGAGTTAGGTGGATATATGGCTACCCGGCATCTGATTGATTTAGGCCATAGGGATATTGCCTATATTTCCGGACCTTCGAAAAAACACGATGCAATAGAGCGTCTTGAAGGCCATAAACGAGCTTTGGCAGAAGTAGGCGTTTCCTTTGATCCTGCCCTGTGTTTTGAAGGTGATTACAAAGAAGACAGCGGCGTGGATGGTATGAACTACCTGTTCGGCCAACACAAAAAATTTACTGCTGTGGTTTGCGCTAACGATCAGATGGTATCCGGCGCTATTTCGGTGTGCCTGGAACGTGGCATGAAAATCCCACAGGATTTATCTTTTGTTGGTTACGACAATATTCCTTTTGCCCGTTATGTCTCACCTAAGCTGACCACAGTGAATAACCCTATTCATGAAATGGGAAAGATGGCGGCCCTGTGGCTACTGAAAAACTTGTATAAGCATGATCTTGAAGTGGAAAACGTATTTGAACCAGAACTGGTGGTGCGTAACTCTGCTATCAGGCTGTAGTTTTTCGAAAGGAAAGCCTCTGTGCTAAAAACACAGAGGCTGAGATTTAAGGTAAAGCAGCTTCTAAAGTTAAAGTTAAGCCTTCACGGACTTGGTCGGCTAACTCAGATTCAGCTTTGGCTGAATAGGATGCTTCAATCAGGAATACACCAGCTTCAACAGGCGTATAAGTAAACTGGCCAGTTGCATCGGTTTTATGTTGAATACGGCCTGCTTCGTCGCGGTAACGTTCGCCTTCGTATGACACTTCCAGCTCCACACCAGCTTGCGCCTTACCATTGACTAAAAAGGTAAAAGTAACAGGCTCACCCGCTACTATGTCAGCTGGATGCACAGAGCTTTTAAACTCTAAACCTTCGTTTTTCAGTGCCAGTACTTCAGACGTTGGTTTGTTGACTGTGATAAACGCAACTGAACGACTGCGGCTTTGGCTGGTCACTACATCAGTTGCATTAGCCGGTAACTCTTTAGCCCGGGTCTTTTTGTCAGCCATCAGGCGCTTGCGCTCATCACCTACTTTGTACATAGTGCCGAAACGTACAGGACCGCCTAATTCCAGTTTGTACGTACCTTCAGCATTTAACTGTGCATCGACCTGAGATTTACGTTTACCCTGGTATTTATGCTCAATAGCCTGCTTTTTACCGTCAGGCGTATACAAAGCCACGTTATCTACCGGAATACCTTTGTCAGCAACAAAGGTCATGTTCGCGGCGCTGACATCAGCCGACACCCAGCTGCCTGTTTTAGATAAAACAAAGTGACTTGGAACTACCCATAAAGTGTGAGCCAAAACCGGAGCGCTCACTGCTGTTGCAACCAATAATGAAGCCAGAATAGATTTTTTCATTGGACTATTTTCCCTGTACAGAAGTAAGTTGAATTTTGCCCAGCTCTTTGCTGGCCTTTATTTCTATTTGAACGGCACTGCCGTCCCATGTGAATGCTTGTTTAGCCAGATTACGGCCGCCTTGTTCACGGGCTGCTTCAACAAAAAGCACATAGTTACCAGCAGCAACAGCTTTGCCTTGTTCGTCTTTGCCATCCCAACGCACTTTGTAGCTGCCTGGCCCTTTGGTGGCACCTGTTTTTGCATCTACTAATTGAGGTTCACTGCGGCCCAGTTTGCGCCAGAAGCGACGTAAGTCTTTTATCCAATCCGGTTTTTCCAACCAGGCTTCGACTAAACGCACTGGTTGTTGTTGTTCGTTTTCAATCCATACCGCCACATAAGGTCTGTGATAAGTGCCGGTATCAATTTTTGGCAGTTCGACCTGAATTTCCAGTTCCTGTTGTGCCATGGCAGAGCCGCAACAAAACAGCAATGCAGCGACTAAATACTTGTACATACAATTCCCTCTTAGTGAAACGACTCTAAATTAGTGAAACGACGCTATATAAGCTAATAGAGCCAACACCACACCAGCTATAGCTGTGGCATTGCCAAAATCTCTTCTGTTCGGCTGACGCCACAATAAATAAAAGCCCGACAAGGCAAACAACACACAAAATACAGCGGTAATATCGATTAACCATTTCCAGCTGCTGCCAGCGTAACGGCCTTTATGTAAGTCGTTGGCCAAGGCCAGATAACCACCAAATTCAGCATCTAACTCTGCAGTGCGCTCTGCTAAATCAATCACCACAGCGGCATAACCGGCAGGGCGTTTAAAATCGATTTCCAGCAGTTCGTCTTCAGGCGAAAAATTCAGGTTGTAACCACCCTGTAACTGATGTTCCTGCTTTAACCAGTCGACATACAAAACCAGAGCGGCTTGTTGCTGATCATCAGGCAGGTTTAATAAATCCGGCAATTGTTCCGGCAGTTCCAACTGCAACTGCTGACTGGTTTTACCCATGCTACTGCTGATTTCAGGGTGGTTTAAGGTGATGCCCGTGATGGCAAAAAATAACAACAGCAACAACACCAACATAGCGCTGTAGGTATGTAACCAACGCATCCAACGAGCTAAAGCTGAACTCTTCACAGTACCCCCTAAAAATCAGCTGCCATGCTACTGAGAATTGTTCTTATTTGCAAGGTTTTCGCAACTGGCTGATTTAGTTGTTTATTGATCGCCTTTGTGTTCAGGCCCGCAACGTGACAATTGCTAGTGCAAATAGTTCGCAATAGCTATTGATCTTCTAATGAGAATCACTATCATTGTCGGCCATGCAAATTTATTAACTTATCTTTACAAATCGAGGTCAGATTTTATCCGCTTTGCGATGATCTGTTCGAACAACAGGAGTGTTTATGTTCAAGTCCCGCCCGGCCAAACTGGTGTTAGCCACCCAGCTCGCTTTAGGTCTGATAGCTACAGTTCAGGCAGAAGATGCAGTAGCTGTTAAAGATGAGCCTATTGAGCGCATCGTGGTTACGGCTTCAGGTTTTGAACAAAAGCTGGTGGACGCTCCTGCCAGTATTTCCGTTATTACAGCAGAAGAATTGCGTACCCGCCCTTACACTACCTTGCTCGATGCAGTACGTGATCTGGAAGGCGTCGATATTGGTGAAACCCGTGACAAAACAGGTCAGGGTACTATCAGTATGCGTGGCATGGGGTCGGATTACACTTTGATCCTGGTCGACGGTAAACGTCAGAATAACCATGGTGATATTTACCCAAATAACTTTGGCGGTAATCAGTTTGGTCATATGCCACCTCTGGATACCATAGAACGTATCGAAGTGATACGTGGCCCTGCTTCTACTTTGTATGGTGCCGACGCTTTAGGTGGTGTGATCAATATCATCACCAAAAAAGTCACTAACGAGTGGGCTGGCTCAGTCAGCCATAGCCGCACAGCGCAAACGGATGACAGTTTTGGGGAAGAGATCACCACTGACTTCAACGTGATGGGGCCTCTGATCCCTGGCGTATTGGGTATGTCCATTCGTGGTAGCGAATACAACCGTATGGCATCTACTCCAGAATATGCTGATGTAGTGTATCCAAATGGTGAAGTGCGTAGCCGTTCATTAGGTTTTGGCGCTGGCGGTAAAACAGTAGATAACGACAGCACAGTGTTAGGTGCTCGTCTGAGCTGGACTCCTGCTGAGAACCAGGCCATTTGGTTTGATATCGACACCTCGACCCAGGAATACGATAACAGCCCTGTAATTAATGATGATGGCAGCCGAGAATACCCTGTAGGTACAGTCGACAATATTGACAGTATCTGGGCCGCAGGTAATTTCTGTAAAGGCTTTGTGCCAACCACTGGTGGCAACCAACAGCAAAAATGTACTGCAGGTGGTGGTACCTGGGCACGCCGTGCTAACCCGCAGGTTGGCTATAGCCCAACTCAGGAATTTACCCGTGATACCTGGTCATTAAGTCACGAAGGCAAATGGGATCTGGGCAACAGTTTTGTGTCTTTATCTTATGTCGATACACAAAACCATGGCCGTACTTTGCCCTTTACTCTGGCAGAACGTGCACAGTTACTGACAATGATCGATGCTACAGGAGCTTATGCTGGTTTGAGCGTCGACGAGCGTAAGGCCATAGCTAAAGATACTTTCCTGCCACGATCTGCCCGTAAAATGGCCAGTAACCAATATACTCTGGATGCCAAAATGGATATGCCATTTGAACTGGCAGGCCAACACAAAGCCGTGTTTGGTACTCAGGTGATCCGTGGTGAGCTGGAAGATGGTGTCTTTGGTATGGAAAGTGGCACACCTGGTGGCGTGCAGGAGCACAATATGTGGTCCGTATTTGCAGAAGACACCTGGGACGCCACTCAGGAATTTTCCATCACTGCAGGTTTACGTCGTGACGATCATGAAATATTTGGCAGTGAAATGAGCCCACGTCTGTATGGTGTTTATACATTAACAGAACAGTGGACTATCAAAGGTGGTGTCAGTACCGGCTTTAAAACACCAAAAACAACTCAGTTGTATGATGGTGTCGTAGGCTTTGGTGGTCAGGGTACCTCTCCTATGTTTGGTAACCCGGATCTGGAACCTGAAACCAGCACCTCCACCGAAATTGCGGCTTATTGGGAACACCCTGACAACCACAACTTCAATATCACCATTTTCAATAATGAATTTGACGATAAAATTGCTTCTCAGCCATGTGGTGCCGCCACTGCACTGGTGTGCAGCAGCACGGGTGAATACGCCGATCTGGGTTATGCCACCAGTACAAAAACCGTCAATATTGATAACGTCACTATTAAAGGTGCCGAAGTAGCCGGGCGCTGGCAGATTATCGACACTATCGCTTTCCGTGCTAACTACACTTATACAGACAGCGAACAGAAAAGTGGTGCCAACAAGGGACAACCTCTGACCAACACAGCCAAACATATGGCGAACCTGACGATAGACTGGAATGCGACTGATGAGTTAAAAGTATTCCTGACGTCAGAAATCCGCACAAAACGTTTCCGCGCATGGGACACTGTTAACAATGCACCGCTGAACTACAAAGCCTACGACGTGTATCACTTAGGTGCCAGCTTCGCTGCCAGCGATTCAGTCACTTTTACTGCGCGGATCAACAACTTATTTGATCAGGACTTTACGACTTACGATTTAGCTTTCGTCGAGTGTGATAGCGGCACCAGCTGTATTCTGGATGCGAATGGCGCAAATGGCTATCAGGCCAGTTATGTCGACCACTTTAATAACAAAGACAAAGCCCGTAACTTATGGATGAGTGTGAACGTGAGTTTCTAAACTTGTTGTAAGGCAAGGCGTTAAAGAAACCGCAGATGATTCTGCGGTTTTTTTATGTCCATGGAAGGACTGTATGTCGAAAATGCAGGAGCATATTTTCGACGATGTCCATGGAAGGACGGTATGTCGAAAATGCAGGGTGATGGCGGTCTTTCGAAATGCCAACAGTTTGGCATTTCGCCGATATCACGCCTTCGCTTGTGGCGATGGCCGGAGCATATTTTCGACGATGTCCGCAGTCTCTTTGAAAAAAAGTAAATCTGAAACTAAGTTTATCTGACTCAGGCAGTGCTTTGGTTGCGCTAACAATGCTAGATTGTTGCCATTCCAACAAAACAAAGGTGACAAGGATGCGACATAGTGTAGCGCTGCTTTTTTTAACGTCTTCTCTGGCTTTTGCCAATCCATCCCCAATTCCGGCCAATCCGGTACAACAACTTAAACCTGAGCTCAGTCAGGTGATTGCTACGGATGCTCAACTGGAAATACTGGCTGAAGGTTTTCGTTGGGCTGAAGGCCCTGTGGCTGAACCCAAAACCGGAGATATTTTGTTCTCCGATGTGCCGAAAAATAAAATCTGGCGCTGGAATGCAAAAGACGGTTTAACTTTGTATCTAAGCCCTTCTGGCCATACAGGTTTTGTCGACGAACCTTCCATCAAAGAAGGCTCCAATGGTTTGATTTTTAACCAAAAAGATCAACTGGTACTGGCGCAGCATGGCGACAGGCGTTTAGCTGTATTGAAGTCAGTCAGTGCAAAAGGCCCGGAATATCAAAGCCTGACGACCAGCTATCAGGGCAAATTGTTTAATAGTCCTAATGATGTAGTGCAGCACAGCAATGGCAGCTATTTATTTACCGATCCACCTTATGGTTTAAAAGATGCCGATGACTCGAAACAAAAGCAGCTGGCTTTTAATGGCGTATATTGGCTCAAAGGTAGCGATGTCACACTGGTTACCGATCAACTGACCCGCCCAAATGGTTTGGCTTTATCACCGGATGAAAAGTGGTTGTATGTTGCTAACTCAGACCCACAAGCAGCGCAGTGGTGGAAGTATGCTCTGGCTGCAGATGGCACTGTAGGCGAAGGTCAGCTATTTTTTGACGCAACGGCTTGGGTGAACAGCAAACCTGGGTTACCAGATGGTTTAAAAGTATTACCTTCAGGCCATTTGCTGGCGACAGGCCCAGGTGGTGTGTTGGTGTTTAATGCCAAAGGCGAACATCTGGGCACTATTCAAACCGGAGTTGCAGCGGCTAATGCAGCTTTAAGTCTGAATAAAGAGTATTTGTATATCACGGCTTCCAGCTATTTATTGCGGATTAAGCTAAAAACCGCAGCCTGAGCAAAGGCCAGTGTATAGAAATGTAAAGCTGCTCATAAATGGAGCAGCTTAAGGTTAAACTGCGGACTATTGAATCCGGAGTACCAGCCCTTGAACCCTTTATTGCTAATTGATGATGACCAGGAACTCACCTCGATGTTAAGTACTTACTTACAACGCGAGGGTTTTGTGGTGCAGGTAGCCAATGATAGTCAGTTAGGCTTACGGCAAGCCATTTCCGGTCATTACGAACTCCTGGTGCTGGATGTGATGATGCCGGGTTTAGATGGCATATCGCTGTTACGGCAAATTCGTCAGCACTCTAAAGTCCCGGTCATTATGCTCACAGCTAAAGGCGACGACATAGATAAAGTGCTGGGCCTGGAATTAGGTGCGGACGACTATGTCGCCAAGCCTTGTTTACCCCGCGAATTGGTGGCGCGTATCAGGGCTATCTTACGTCGTGTGCAACAGCAGCAAGACGAACCCACCGAAGTCAAAGTCGGGCCTTTAACGCTCGAACCCGGCTCACGTAAGGCCTGGGTTAATGGCCAACAAATTCAACTGACTGGGGCTGAATTCAGTGTGCTTTGGGTGCTGGCCTGTCAGGCCGGCCGATTGGTCAGTAAAGCAGAATTATCGCTACAGGCTTTAGGCAAAACCTTAACTCAATATGACCGCAGTCTGGATGTGCATATCAGCAATATCCGTCAAAAGCTTGGCAAAAGAGCAGACCAACAAGCCTGGATTGAAGCTGTGCGCGGCAAGGGTTATCAACTGATGCAACAGTCTTAATTATGGGTCAGGTGTTCTGGAAGTTCTTATTAGCCTTTTGGGGCGCGTTGATTCTGGCCGGCACTTTAGTCTGGGCTGTCAACGAAGTCAGTCGCTCTACGGACGGTGAACCCAAACCTGTCTGGATAGGCCCGCAGCTCAGATTGGTGTTAGGTTCAGCTCAACTGATGATGGACTCTGGTGGTATAAAGTTGCTCGGTGATGTATTGCAGCGCTGGGAAGAAGATCCGATGTCCCGCGACAAAATTCTGCTGCTGAATAACCAGGGCGAAGATTATTTACAGCGAGATGTGCCGGGTGACTGGGCACAATTACTGAAAGACCAACCTGAATACAAGGTGCAGGATAAATCTGGCCAAAGCTGGTTTTTATTGGCGGTGCCACGCCACGAGTTTTTACTGGAATGGTTGCGAAGTGGCAGAGGCTTGATGGCGACTGCATCCATGCCAGCGCAACGTATTGATGTTCAGCATCCACAAGCTGCAAGACCCCATGGTCCTCCTCCTGGTGAGGCTGTGCAGCCTTTTGGCCCCACTGGTCTTGGTGACAAAGGCCCACCTCCTGAAATGCGTGGCATAGCGGTAAGAGCCACCATGGCTATGCCACCGGTCTGGTTTCATCCGGCATTTTTACTGGCAGCCATTCTGGTCACCAGCTTATCTGTCAGTTTGTGGCTGGCCTGGTACTTTGCTTCACCGGTACGGCAATTAAAACGAGCTTTGCAGTCACTGGCGTCCGATCACTGGCTGACTCAACTCGGTCCTAAAGTCACAGGGCGGCGCGATGAGTTTGGTGCAGTAGCCCGCAGTTTTAACGACATGGCCAAAAGTGTCGAGCAAGCTATCAGTGGGCAGCGCCGTTTATTACATGATGTCTCTCACGAATTCCGCTCACCCTTAGCCCGTTTACAAATACTGGTGGGGCTGGCACGGCAAACACCTTCTGAAAGCGCTATGGTGTTGGATAAAGTTGAAGCAGAAACCCAGAAACTGAATGCGCTGGTCGAAGAAATTCTGACTTATTCACGGCTGGAAAGTGGTGCAGCTGCTGTGAAGTTGCAGCAAGTGGACCTGCTGGAGTTATTGGAATCCGTCGCTGAAGACGGTCGACTCGAGGCGCTGTCACAGCAAAAACAACTGCTGGTAAAAGCAGATGCAAAGGTGCGTGTGCTGGCTGACCCTGATTTACTCTACCGTGCGCTGGAAAACCTGATCCGCAATGCCATCAAATTTACTCCGGCAAACACAGTAGTGGCAGTTGAATTACAGCAGCAAGCGCAGCAGGTACAAATCCGTATTTCCGATCAGGGCCCTGGTGTAGCTCATGCTGATTTAGCCAAACTTTTTACGCCCTTTTTTCGTGGTCAAAGCAAAAAAGACGGTGTCGGCTTAGGCTTAAGTATTGCCAAAAGAGCAGTGGAAAGTTGTGGCGGAGAAATGAAGCTGCATAACCTTTATGCAGCGTCAGGTATAGTCTGTGGTTTTCAGGCGGTGATTAGCTTACCGCTGGATTCGAACGTTTAAGGTACTGTGACACTGATAGCTAATGGAGTGCCGCCTGAAACCCCTAAAGTGACAGTGGCAGTATCACCCGAAATACCTCCGCTGGTGCTGATTTGCAGCTCACACTGGCCATACAAATCTGTGCGCAAGCTGGCCGTTGCCAGACAATCACCAACATCAACCTGCAGATTTCCTCCGTTTGTCGCACCATAGCTAATGCCCGCTTCAAAACTAAGGAAGGGTAAACGCACTGAACCTTGATCCTGTATCTCCAGGCTCAGAATAGTGTCACCACTAATGCTGGTGATACCAGAGTTAATCACAGCCGGGCCTATATAAGTAAAACAAGCTCTGTCATCAATAGTAGTAGCGCTGCTGCCACTGGCTTCTGCAACAACAAAGACCTGAGCTGAGCCTTGAGGTGAATGGCGGGTATCTAAGCTGGACGAAATACAACTGGTTAAAATGGTGTCCTGATTGGCCGGATAAGTCAGGTAGAAGCTGGCCGCACCGTCTTGTGTAACAGCCTGACCACTGACCAGACCTTCTTTTGTCGGATCCACACCAGCAACCTGCATACCTAAAAGTGAAGCTCCAATCAGATATTCCAGCCCAGTTTCTGTGTTCAGATAGTTTTTATTCACTGTCACACTATTTGCCTGATTAGGTAAGGCGGCGACAAAACGACTTTTATCTTCAGCCTGGGCGTTAAAAATCAACACCCTGTCCTGTGCTTCGATAAAACGGCTGGTGTTATTACGGGTAATCACAGCACTTTGGAATAAGGCGTTGCTTTGGTCGGTAAATACGGCCGAATTCGCATTGGTGGACGCATTGCCATCAATTACGCTACTGCCAAAACCGTAGTTAATCTGCGGGACGCGGTTAGATAACAAGACGCTGTCGATCACACCCAGATTAATAACAGTACCATCAGCAACAGGGTTACCGTATCTATCTGTGACCAGCAAACCACCTTCACGTCTGTAGCTGCCATTGCCCATATTCTGAATACCAGCTTCTATCGGATAACTAAATACAATAGAGTGAGCCGGGCCTGAGGCTATACTCAGTATTGAAGCTGTTGTCTGGATCGCAGGGCTATAACTTGCTCCTGTGTTGTCCAAAGCTTCAGCTGTTAGTTCTACCACTCCGGGTAACTGGCCTGAATTCAGGGTTAAAGTAGCAACGCCATTTGAAGTGGCTACATCCAGAGTTTTAGTGTTTTGAACCAACTGACCAGAGGCCTGAGTTCCCAGCAACAACTCACCACCATTGGGTTGAGTAACAAAACTAACCCGTACATTGTTTATTCCGGCAGGAGCATCTTTAGCTGCGCCCCCTGTGGAAGTGAGTAAACGCACCGTAATAGTGCTGCTTTCCATTTGGCCTACACCAGCAACATAAATGGCGCGCTCACTGGCAGCAATACTGATGCTTGCAGGTACAGGCCGTTCAGGTTCCACAGCAGTACCAGCGATAGTGACAGAGGTAGTGGTCTGTACTCCATTTACATAAACAGTCACAGTGGCTGAGCCGGCACTTTGGCCTGGATACAAACGCACTGCAGCCACACCATTACCTGCATCATTAGAACCGCCACGGCCAGTTTCAGCTGTTGTGCGGGTCACTACTTCTGCCGAATTAAAGCTGCCTAAGCTGGTGCTGAATTGCACTGTCGCATTAGGTAACAAAGCTCCGTCAGCGTCTCTGACAGTGGCCGAAATAGTAGTAAAACGCTCTGGAAAACCAATATCCAGACTGGCCGTGCTGGCGCCTACTGTCACAGCAGTGGCATCTTCAGTTTTATTGGAGCCACCACAGGCGGTTAAAAGTAAAAGGGGCAAAACAAAAAACAGACCAGTCAAAAAGCGCGGCAACACTGTCATACATCATCCTTGTAATCAGATCGTTAGCTTATGTAAAAATTTGCAGATTTTACTGAATTCTAAAGAGGTACGGGGCTTTTGTATAGGCTCACTTTAGCTCAGCGGCATTTGCTTGTAGTTTCAGGCTTAACAGCGCATGCTGAGGCTTCATTTCTCCGGAAGATCAGATTGTTATGTTAATTACATTTAAATCCACCGCCAGCGCGCCAGTACAGATGTTTGGTCATGTCGCTTTGCAGTTATTAGAGTTGATGGGCCGTCAGCCTAAAGCTCCGGGCGCCTTTTATGCCGAAGATGTAGCAGCGGCTTTGGCCCAACTGCAACAGGGTTTGGAGTCGCAATCCACAGAACAAATAGCGGCCTCTGCCGATCTGCAGGGAGACAATCCGGCAGCCATTCCGCTGCGTAACAGAGCCTTGCCACTTATTCAATTAATGCAGGCGGCAGTGCGCGAACAAAAAGGTGTCAGCTGGGAGTAACCCTTTCCCCGTCGTACTTGAAGCCGCAGCTTTGTTGGCCAGACTCTTTCGCCCCAGTCGCATAGTGAATCTATGCTCAGGGGACTCTTTCGCTTGCCGCCGCGCTGCAACTCCAATTACTTAGGGGAAACCTTAGCCTTTATGTACAGGCAATTTCTACGTCGTTGCATATACTTAAGTCAGGTTGCCGTAGTCAGGAGTTAGCTTATGTTAGTGACTTTCCATTCCAAAGATTCAGCCCCTGTTACCTTATTTGGTCAGGTCGCAGTGCAACTGCTGCATATGATGGGGCACAGCGGCAAAGTGCCTGGTGCTTTGTATGCTGAAGATGTCGCTAAACATTTGGCTAGTTTGCAGGAAAAAATGCAGTACTGGCCCGAAGAAAGCATTATGGCCAAAACAGGCCACAGCCCGGACTCCTCCGTTAGTCTGCATCACCGCGCTTTGCCTTTAATGGCACTGCTTAACAGCGCTGTGGCTGGGGGCAATAATGTGAGTTGGGATAAGGGATAAGCGCATTTACCCTTTCTTGTTTCTGTGTACCCCTTAGTTATTTTCTAATCCCCCAATCTTTACGATCTCTTTACGCCCTTCAATTTTATCCATCTGGAGACTTTACGCCTCTGGCACCTAAGCTTTGCACCGGATTTACACCACTGAGGATGCCGAGATGGGCTGGTTGTTATTGATGTTGATTGGCGCCTTAAGCGCTTTGTTGATTTACGCCATGTTGGCACCGGAAAAGTTCTGAGGAGCCACTGATGGAAATTATGCTGATTTTAACTTTGGCTTTGCTGTTGGCATGGCCATTGGGCGCTTATATGACCGGGATTTTTTCCGGTCAGAAGCATTGGAGTGACAAGGTATTTGGTCCTGTTGAAAACGGGATCTTTAAAATTCTGGGCGTAAAGGCCAGTGAAGGCATGAACTGGAAAAGCTATGGTATAGCTTTTTTAATCAGCAACCTGGTGCTGGGCGTAATCGCCTTTTTGCTGTTGATGTTTCAGCATGTATTGCCGATGAATCCGGATGGAATTGGGCCATTAAGTTGGGATTTAGCGCTGCATACTGCCGTATCCTTTTTAACGAACACCAACCAGCAACACTATTCTGGTCAGGCTCAACTGAGTTATTTAAGCCAGGGTTTTGTCATTGTCACTTTGCAGTTTGTCACCCCAGCTATGGGCCTGGCGGTTTGTCTGGCGGTATTACGTGGTTTGATTGGCGGTCGCCAACTTAGTGAAGAGCATAAAGATGCTGATGAGGGTGAAGAGCGTGATTTAGGTAACTACTATCAGGACACTGTGCGTGCGGTGCTGCGTTTGATGTTGCCTTTAGCCGCACTAGTCGCGCTGTTATTGGCCAGTCAGGGCGTGCCTTCGACTTATCAGGCCAGTCCAACAGTACCAGTAGTTGAGCAAGGTCAGAGCCTGACTGAGCAAAAAATCCCATTAGGTCCTGTTGCCGCTATGGTGGCTATTAAACAACTGGGTACCAATGGTGGTGGCTGGTATGGTCCAAATAGTGCTAACCCACTGGAAAACCCTACTCCTGTTGCTAATGCCATTGAAACCATAGCGCTGGTGCTGATCCCTATCGCTATCGTCTTTATGGCCGGTGGTCTGTTACGTCAACGTGGTTTTGCCAGAATGTCTTTGGCTGTGATGGGCTTTTTAAGTCTGTTTTGTGTAGGTGCAGCCATTTACAGCGAACAGCAGCCGAATGCCGCCTTTAGTGGCTTAGCAGAGCAGGCGGGCAATATGGAAGGTAAGGAAGTACGTTTGGGTACTGACCTGTCAGCGCTCTGGGCAACTCTTACCACTCAAACCTCCAATGGTTCAGTCAATGCGATGCACGACTCACTCAATCCTGTGGCAGGTTTGGTGACCCGTTCTGGCATGCTGATCAATGCCATCTGGGGCGGTATTGGTTGTGGTTTTGTGAACTTTATTGTCTACGTCTGGATAGCGGTGTTTATAGCCGGTCTGATGATAGGCCGCACACCGGAAATCTTTGGCCGTAAGCTGGAAAAAACCGAAATCAGCTGGCTGGGTGTATTGCTGGTATTACCTAGCGCTGTGATTTTAACTTTTACCGCTATTACCGTAGCTATCCCAGCCATTACCGGCAACAGCAACCCTGGTTTGCACGGTATTGCCCAGGTGTTTTATGAATACACTTCAGCTTTTGCCAACAACGGTTCTGGTTTTGAAGGTTTAGGTGATAACACGCCGTGGTGGAATATCAGCTGTGTGATTGTGCTGTTACTGGGTCGTTATTTACCGCTGGTGATCCCGCTGGTGATTGCAGGTTTATTGGCGAAAAAACGTCAGATCCCAGTCAGCAACGGTACCTTACCTCTGCATAACCTGACCTTTGGTGTCACTTTGGTCACAGTGATTTTAATCCTGAATTTCCTGTCCTTTTTACCTTCTATGGTGCTGGGCCCAATTGGCGAAGCACTGGAATTAACCTCTATTGCAGGTGATTTAAAATGAGTAATACCTTAACTCAGGCAAGTCGCGCGGCTTTTGTAAAGTTACACCCAAAACTGGCGGTTAAAAGCCCTGTGATGCTGGTGGTATGGGTGGGTACAGTGCTGGCGCTTGGTATGACAGCCAATAGTGTAATAAATGGCAAAGACTACGGCTTTGAGCTGGCCAGCAGCCTGATCCTGTTTTTCACCTTATGGTTTGCTAACTTTGCCGAAGCTATAGCCGAAGCCCGTGGCCGTGGTCAGGCTGCCAGCTTAAAAGCAACCCGTCGTGATTTAACAGCCCAGTTGCTGCGTGAATCCGAAGAACCTATAGCAGTTTCCGCCAGTCAGTTAAAAGCCGGTGACAAAGTGCTGGTTGAAGCTGGCCAGTTTGTGCCTGCAGACGGTGAAATTATCCTGGGTGTTGCCACCATCAATGAATCGGCCTTAACGGGCGAATCAGCACCGGTGCTGCGTGAAGCCGGTACCGACCACTCAGGTGTTATTGCCGGTACCAAGGTATTAAACGGTACTATTACTGTGATGGTGACGGCAGAAGCTGGTCATAGTTTCCTTGATAAAATGATCAGCCTGGTTGAAGGCACCAACAGACAAAAAACACCCAACGAGCTGGCGCTGACCGTGCTGTTAGCTGCTTTAACTTTAGTGTTCTTAATAGCTGTGGCGACCTTACCTGCAATGGCCGCTTTTGTTGGGATCGAACTGGACCTGTTGATGCTGATAGCTTTGGTGGTTTGTTTAATTCCAACTACTATTGCCGGTTTATTGCCTGCCATAGGTATTGCCGGTATGAACCGTGCTTTGGCTGCCAATGTGATTGCCAAGTCGGGTAAAGCTGTTGAAGTAGCGGGTGATATCGATACTTTATTACTGGATAAAACCGGCACCATCACTTTTGGTGACCGTCAGGCGACTGCGTTTTTTGCGCTGCCTGGTGTGGCTCAATCTGAACTGGTGCGTGGTGCTGTGCTTTGCTCAGTACAGGATCCAACGCCTGAAGGTAAGTCTGTGGTGCGCCTGGCGCAGGAACAAGGTGCCGCCGCTGAAACTCTGCCAGACAATGCCCAATTTATTCCATTCAGCGCGCAAACCCGTTTATCCGGTGTGCAACTGGATAGTGGTGAACATTGGGTAAAGGGCGCTGCCGATGCAGTAAAAAAATGGGCACAAAGCCGCGGTCTGGCTGTACCCAACAATCTGGACCCTATAGTCACCAAAGTGGCGCAACAAGGTGCAACGCCATTAGTGGTTGCTAATCAGCAACGTATTTTGGGTGTGATCCAGTTATCTGATGTGATTAAACCTGGTGTGGCTGAGCGTTTTGCCGAGCTGCGTGCTTTAGGTGTGCGCACCATTATGGTCACAGGTGACAACCCTATTACGGCTGGCGCTATTGCCGCTGCTGCTGGTGTGGATGACTTTGTGGCTGAAGCCCGGCCTGAAGACAAACTGGCGCTTATTCGTCGCGAGCAGGCGTTAGGTCGTTTAGTGGCTATGGTCGGTGATGGTACCAACGACGCGCCTGCTTTAGCTCAGGCCGACGTCGGCTTAGCCATGAACTCAGGTACTCAGGCCGCCAAAGAAGCGGGCAATATGGTGGATCTGGATTCAGACCCAACCAAGCTGCTGGCCGTGGTGGAAGTAGGCAAACAGTTGCTGATCACCCGTGGCGCTTTAACCACCTTCTCTTTAGCCAATGACGTCGCTAAGTACTTTGTCATAGTGCCAGCCGTTTTTGCGGCCGCTATGCCTGGTATTGCAGCTTTGAATTTTATGCAGCTGCCGGACCCAAAAATGGCGGTGTTATCTGCGCTGATTTTTAATGCGCTGATTATTCCGGCTTTAATTCCGCTGGCATTAAAAGGCGTAAAAATCCGCGCCATCAGTGCTGAAAAACTGTTACGCAACAATATGTTGATCTTCGGCTTAGGCGGAGTGTTATTGCCTTTTGCCGCGATCAAATTGATTGATGTTTTACTGAACTGGATGTTTTAACTATGAACACTACTTCGATTTCTCGTGCTGGGGTTTCTCGTTCTGGAGCTGTCCGTGCTGGTTCTGATGCCGCAGTTTCTACACAACACGCTGTCTGGCGTCCGGCTTTGGGTTTAGCTGCTGTGATGCTGGTGACTTGTGGTCTGGTCTACAGCGCCACTGTCACAGGTGTGGCTGGTCTGTTATTTCCACAGCAAGCTACAGGCTCTTTAGTGCTGGTCGACGGCAAAGCCGTTGGCTCCGCCTTAATAGCCCAGCCTTTTAGTGGCGATATGTATTTCCATGGCCGTCCAAGCAGTGTCAATACCGACCCTATGTCGACTGGTGGTAGTAACTTAGCTCCTTCCAATCCAGCTTTACGTGACAGGGTCGCGGCAGAGAGCGCTGTATTGACAGAGCGTTATCAGCTCTCTGCCACTGAACTGCCGGTTGACTTGCTGGCAAGCTCTGGCTCTGGTGTCGACCCACATATATCGCCTGAAGCTGCAGCTTTGCAGTTAAAGCGGGTGGCCGCTGCACGCAGCATCCCTGCAGAGATGCTGAGTAAATTAGTGGAACAACAAACAGAAGCGCCACAGTGGGGCATTTTTGGCCAGCCACGCGTCAATGTGTTGCTGTTAAATCTGGCTTTAGATCAGCAATTTCCAGCTCGTTAATCCTTTTCAGGTTTGGTGCTTAACGGGACACCAAACCACTGCATAGTGCTATGCACTATGCAGTTTTTCTCCCGTCTTATTTCAGGAATCTATATGCGTATTTTTGTTTCTGCTCTGAGTTCTGTTGTGTTGTTATTAAGTCAGCCTGTTGCGGCTGAAACAGTCAATAGTACGGGCTCTGTGCTGTTGATTTCAGATTATTTATACCGCGGTATTTCACAAACCGACGAAGGTCCTGCGTTGCAGGGTAGCCTGACGTTGGCCACCGACTCGGGTTGGTATGCTAGTGCCTGGGGTTCCAATATTAAATTTGGTCAAGGCAGCATGGAGCTGGATATTTCTGCTGGCCGCAGCTTTGCTGTAGCCCAGGACTGGACAGTGGATCTGGGTCTGATGCAATACCGTTACCCTAAGGGCGATAACAGCACCGATCAATTTAACTTTATCGAAGGTTACGGCAAGCTGATTTATCAGGACTGGACTTTTGGGCTGGCACTGACAGACGATTATTTTGGCGCTGGTGTGGGTAAATTCTGGTATTTAAGCGCTGACTGGAATCAGCAGTTAACAGAGCAGCTGCAGCTACAATGGCATCTGGGCTACAATAAGTTTGCTAATGCATTGGAATTTAAAAACTTTTTAGCTTCAGCAAGCGAAGATGGTTCTGGCTACACAGATTGGGGCGTCAAACTAAACACCACCCAGCTAGGTCTGAATTGGTCTGTGGGTTATGCCGGAACGTCTGTCAGCAGTGCGGCATGCAGCGAACTTTGTGACAATAGAGTACTGGTTAGCGTCGGTAAGAATTTTTAAGGAAAGAATCCGTGGTAACAGACTCCCGCAGACAACAAGCTGATGCGTTGTTAAAAAACCTGCAACAGCAGCAGGGTGGCCAGCTTAAGATCTTTTTAGGTGCTGCGCCTGGTGTAGGTAAAACCTGCGCCATGCTCAATGCTGCCCGCGAGCGCATGCAACAAGGCACAGCAGTGATGGTGGGGCTGGTGGAAACTCATGGCCGCGCCGACACAGAAGCTTTGTTGCAAGGCTTTGAGCTGTTACCACGGCGTCAGTTGGATTATCAGGGCCAACAGTTAACCGAATTTGATTTAGATGCTGCTTTAGCCGCCAAGCCAGCCCTGTTGCTGGTGGACGAGCTGGCGCACAGTAATATTCCGGGCAGCCGGCATAAAAGGCGTTATCAGGATATCGCTGAGTTATTGGCCGCAGGCATAGATGTGTACACCACTATTAATGTGCAGCATATCGCCAGTCTGAACGATTTAGTGCTGCAAATCAGTGGTATACGCGTAAAAGAAACAGTACCGGATCAGTTTATCGACAGCGCACAACAGTTAGTTTTTGTCGATTTAGCGCCCAATCACCTGCTAGAGCGTTTACAGCAAGGCAAGGTCTATGTAGCGGACTATGCCGCTTTGGCGGTGAAACAGTTTTTCCAGTTGGAAACCTTAACAGCGCTGCGTGAAATGGCGATGAAGCTGGTGATGAGCCATGTGGATGCCCAGTTAAAAACCGAGCAGGACGCCAAAGCCCGTGGCAGTGATTATCTGATTCAGGATAAATTGCTGGTGCTGATCTCCAACCGCCGTGATCACGAATACCTGATCCGCATTGGCCGCCGTGTTGCCGAAAAACGCCAGATGCCTTGGGTTGTGGTCTGGGTCGACACCGGGCAGATGCAGTATCAGTCGACGCAACAACGATTGCAGTCGGCTTTTGCCCTGGCGCGTGAACTTGGCGCTCAGACCGATATTTTGCGTGGCCCTTCTACTTTGCAGACCATTTTGCCTTATATCACAGAGCATCGTATTAACGCTGTGCTGGTCGGGGCTGGTACAAAACGTGTAATGCAGCCCTGGCGTAAGCCGTTGTATCAACAACTGATTAATAGCGGTTTACCACTGGAAGTGTCGGTGTATCGCTCTGGCGAATCGACCCAACAAACCAGAGCTGCAACACCAGCTTCGGGCACCTTTGGCCAGAAAGCCGGTTATGCTTTTGGTGCACTTTTTACCGCAGCAGCCAGTGCTTTGGCATTAGCTTTGGACCAATGGCTGCAAAGTGGCAATCTGGTGCTGATTTTTGTGTTGGCTGTGGTGCTTTGTGGTCTGAAATACGGCGCCCGCCCCGCTATTTTTACCGCTTTGTTGTCGTTTTTCAGTTTTAACTTTTTCCTGACCGAACCTTATTTCACCTTTAATGTGAATAAAAATGATGATGTCGCCACGCTGATTTTTATGCTGGTGATAGGTATGACTTGTGGCCCGGCCGCTTCGCGTATCCGGCAGCAATTATTGCTACTGAAAGAAGCCAACAGATACTCAGAATTACAACGGGATTTTGCTCAGCAGCTGACAGTGATCCATCAAACCGATGAACTCTGGACTATTTTGGCAGCCCAGCTGACCCAAGCGCTGCGCTGCCCTGTACATCTGGTTACCCTTGATCAACAAGAACAACAAATACTGCCTGCACTACATCAGCCTTTGCTGGCCTTGGATCAGGCGATGATTGATTGGTCCAGACGGCATCAGCAAATGGCAGGTCGTTTTAGCGATACCCTCAATGCCAGCCAGTGGACAGCTTTGCCATTGGTTGTGCAAGGTAAAACTATCGCCGTTATAGTGCTGCAGTTTCCCGCTACTGTGCAGGTATTAAGGCCGGACGACAGGGATTTAATAGCGACGTTAAGTCAGCAGGCCGTCAGTGTCTGGCAGCGCATTAGCCTGAATACGGAACTGGAGAGCTCAAAACTTAAAGCCGAAATGGAGCAATTGCGTTCGGCTTTATTGTCTTCTGTGTCGCACGACTTACGTTCACCGCTAGCCGCCATGATGGGTTCTGCTGAGAGTTTACAGGTGCTGGACCAGCAGTTATCCAAAGAAGATCGGAATGAGCTGTTAAGCACCATCATGCTGGAAAGCCAGCGGCTGGACCGATATATCCAAAACCTGCTGGATATGACGCGTTTAGGTCATGGCACCTTAAAGCTGGAACGGGATTGGGTATCGGTGGCCGATATTATTGGCAGTGCCAAACAACGCTTAAAGCGCTTTTTCCCGCAAGTGGACGTGGAATACGAAGCTGCGCCGGATTTACCTTTACTTTATGCCCATGCCGCTTTGCTGGAACAAGGGCTGTTTAATATTCTGGAAAATGCCGCTAAATATAGCCCTGATGGCGAGCCAGTGCGGGTTTGGGTCAGTCAGCAAGGCAAAATCTGCCGCATTGAAATTGAGGACAGTGGCCCAGGTATTCCGGAAGCGCTGCGGGAAAAAGTCTTTGATATGTTTTATGTGGTGGCCGACGGCGACAGTAAAAGGCACAATACTGGCATGGGGCTGGCGATTTGTCGTGGCATGATTGGTGCGCACGGAGGTTCGGTCAAAGCCACCTCAGCCCGTGTTGGCACTGGTTCACGTTTTATTGTCGAATTGCCTTTGCCCGAAATCCAAGCAGGAGACTAAACCTATTGTCCGCCCGAATTCTGGTTGTTGATGACGAAATGCAAATCCGCAAAATGTTGCGGATTGCGTTAAAAAGTGTCGGTTATGACGTGACTGAAGCTGATTCAGTCGAATCTGGTCTGGCAGCTTTAGTTCGCCAGCAGCCGGATTTATTGGTGCTGGATTTAGGTTTGCCCGATGGTGATGGCCTGGATTTATTAAGCGAACTGCGCAGCTTTTCCAAGGTTCCTGTTATTGTTTTGTCTGTGCGTAATGGTGACTCCGACAAAATCAAAGCGCTGGATATAGGTGCTCAGGATTATGTGACTAAACCTTTTAGTGTTGAAGAGTTGCTGGCGCGGGTGCGGGCGCAATTACGCGACCGTTTGCCGGATAAAACCCCGGCTGTGCTGGACGATGGTTATCTGCATATAGACCTCGCCCGCCGTCTGGTGACCTGCAAGACGCAGGAAGTGGAACTAACCCCAAAAGAATATGCGGTGCTGGCTACCTTGGCTCAGCATCGACAATGTGTGATCACACAAAAACAGCTGCTGGAACAAATATGGGGCCCAACCCATGGTCAGGACACCCATTATTTACGTATTGTGATCAGTCACTTACGACAAAAAATAGGCGACGACCCCACCGAGCCTAAGTATCTGAAAACTGAAGCTGGTATAGGTTATCGCCTTATGATTTGAATCAACCAGCCACTGCTGCCGGGTCCATCCAGAAAAACTCCCAGATATGACCATCTAAATCCAGCACAGAGCGGCCATACATAAAGCCTAAATCCTGTTTTGCATTGATGTCGGCGGTACCGCCAGCTTTAGCTGCTGCATTACACACCTGATCCACTGCTTCTTTGTTATCACAACTTAAAGCCAGCATCACCTCGCTGCTGCCTGAGTCTGGGATCGGTCTTTGAGTAAAACTCTGCCATTTGGCGTGAGTTAATAACATGACAAAAATATGCTCACTCCAGACCATACAAGCTGCTGTGTCGTCGCTGAACTGCATATTCTGGCTAAAGCCCAGCGCCTGATAAAATTCGATTGCAGCAGCTAAGTTGCTGCAGGGTAAATTCACAAAAAGCATTTTGGCCATAAAGCCCTCCTGTTGGTGATGACTGATAAGCTATTTCTTATACTTCGTTGATTAGTCGGTTCAGGCAAGACAAAATCGACAGGGGATGAAACTATTTTTAGCAGAAATAAATGTGGAGAAAGATAAATAGCCGCCTGGGCAGAACTCAGGCGGCTGTTATTAGTTACGATTTACGGCCTGTCCATCCTCTGAAACCAGCCAGCAACACCAGAAACAGCAGGTAGGAAGAGGCCAGACTGCCACTACTGCCTGTTGTCGCCACAGGTTGTGGCTGCTGTGGTTTTGGTGGAGTGCTGACAGGTGGCGTTTCGGCCACAGCTCCTGGTAAAGCAAACTGCCAGATTTGTGAATTGGCAGTATAGACATTGTCATAACCACCTAAGACAAAACCCGAATGGCTGTTGCTGGCAACGGCTGGCATAGACAAATGCCGCGAGCCAGAGAAAAACAGCTGCCAGCTGCCATTCACCAGGCGTTCGCCGTTAGCCCAGTTGCCCAGTTCCGGATCACCTACACCAAACAGGCTGTAGATTTCACCTTTATGTTTGAGCACACCCATACCATGGCGTGGGTTTAACATCGCAGGTAACTCTGACCATTCCGCTGTTTTTGTATTCAACTGCTGCACAGTTGCGCTGGCAGGGAAAGAGTCATAGTCATAGGTCATCACATAACCGCCCAGCACTGTGATAGTACCTGCTGTTTCATCCACGCTGATACCCGCATTGGCTACAGGCACAGGTAAAGCAGGGCCTTCAGACCACAGATCTGCAACAGGGTCGTAAATATGCACAGCGGAGGAAATATCTTCCATCAGCTCTGGTGGAAACACCCGCTGATTACCTCCTATCACGTAAATTTTCCCCTGCACCACAGCAGCTGATGCCAGCATCAATCCCGACGGCAGCTGAGTCACCAGTTGCCAGGTTTTAGTGTCAGTATCAAAGCTGTAGACCTTATCGGATATCTGGTGATCCTGATCAAAACCACCCAGCATATAGATTTTTTTACCCAGCACTACAGCCTCAGCATAAGTCAGAGCTTCAGGTGCCATCCAGGCTGAATCCGTCACTGATTTTTTACTGCTCAGGTTAAATTTTTCCACCTGAGCTGTAGGGCCGTAGTAAGTAGTTCCACCTAACACCCATAGATCATCGCCAATTTGGGCATAGGCTGTATCAGCGCGCGGCACTGCCATTTCTGCAATTTGCACTGGCCGTTGCGCTACAGCAAAACAAGCGGTATTACTGACCGGGCCTGCAGCAGGTTTAGCTACTAAATGACCGCTGCCGTAGTCGACAGTTGCAGGCACAGTGGCAACAATTTCAGTGTCAGACCAACTTTTTACCACCAGCTCAGTTGCTTTATCACCTTGTTGTAATACAAGTTTGCCTGCGGTGGATCCCAGCTTATGACCACGGACTGCTACCTCTTGTCCAGGTCCTGCAGCTGTAGGAGATGCATGCCATAAAGCGGATTGACCTTGAGGTACTGCTAAGGCCAAATCCAGCTTTAACATGGCTTCAGACACAGATTTTTGCTCAAGCCCAGACTGTTTCTGGCTGCCAGCTAACAAAGCAGCTTTTACATCCAAAGCCGTGGCATAAGGATTGTTTTCCCACACCAAAGCCGCTGCACCTGAGATAAAGGCTGCCGATACAGAGGTGCCATACGAATAGCCATAGCCTTTAAACTCAGACAATAAGTTACGGGCAGTGGTGGTTAATATGGCCTCAGAAGGTGCAGCAATATCCACTGAGGAGCAACCAAAGCTACTGCCAAAACTCACACCTTCAGCATCTGATGCTAAACCCGTTGCAGAAACCATACTGTCTAACTGGAAGGATGCCGGGTACATAGGGCTTTTATCATTGTCCTGGCTATAATTACCAGCTGCAGCCACTATGAGGATGCCCGCTTGCTCAGCTGCCTGAAAAGCCGCCAGTAAAGCCGGACTGTATTGATGTCCGCCCCAGCTGGCATTCAGTATTACTCTGGGCAGTTGCAGCCGTTGCTTGGTCTCAATCAGGTACTCAATGGCTTCGACATAATTGGAATCCCTGCCTAAAAAGATACTGTCCATAGCGCGCAGATTCATCAGCTGAGTGGACCAGCTTACGCCCGCTATACCTTTACCGTTATTGCCTTTGGCGGCAATCACACCAGCAACCGAGGTGCCATGATATCCGGTGTTGTCGTCGTAATATTCCAGTCCGTGTCCGGCAAAGGTATCTATACCGTAGACATCATCTACGTAGCCGTTTTTATCGTCATCCAGATCATTGCCCGGTATTTCAGTCGGGTTAGTCCAGATATTATCGGCTAAATCCTCATGGCCTAAGTCGATACCATCATCCAACACCGCCACTATGACATTGTTGGCGTTGGTGGCGACAGACCAGCCTTCTGGCGCATTGATATCCTGGTCAATCAAACCATAATCACCATTGATGACCTGTCCTGTATTGTCCAGGCCCCATTGAGCTGTGAGGTTAGTATCGTTAGAGGCTGTGCTGAACGGTTTGCGTTGATAGTCAGGCACAACAAATTCTACCTGACCACTACGTATTAACTCTTCGATGGCTTGCGCCTGTGGCACTGAGGTGGTGATCCGCACCATACCCGAGTGAGCATAACTTTGACTGACTTTAGCTTTAATACTACTCAGTGTGGAGCGGCTTTCGGTTGATAGTGTGGCTGAAGTCGCCTTACTTAAGGCTGCATGCTGGTTTTGTTTAAACTTAACAATCAAAGCGCCGCTCTGCTCTGCGCTGCTGTGACGCGCCAGAGGGGAAGGTTGCGTAGTGTTTGCAGGTTCCGCCAATACAGGCATAGCTGACGCCATTAAACCTAAAGCTGCAGCCAGACTGGTTTTACGTCGACGAACCATAGCTAGTGTTAATAAAGACAAGCTGAACAAACCTGCTGAACCACTATGGCTGTTATTGGCCTCTGGTTGTGGTACTGGCAGAGGTGTGGGTTGTTGTACAGGTCTGTCCGCCAGATCAAAACTTAAAATCTGTTGGGAAGGTATATATTCGTATAAACCACCATAACTCACAAAAGTTTCTCCACCAAAAATATAGCCTTTATCCTGGTAGGCAATAGCAGACACGCCTGCCAGTCCTATAGATGCTTCGGTGGCCTGGCGCCAGCCGCCATCCAGCAAGTATTCTCCGTCTTTATTGCCCAGCAGTTTTTCGCCGGCACCATTAAGTGCATAAACCACATCGTTATAGGTGATCATGCTATGGCGGGCTCTGCCTTTGAGCATTGAGGGTAACTCACTCCAGCTATTGGCTCGTGGGTTATACAGCTGCACCTGTTTTAACAGTCCTGCAGCACCATAACCACCTGATACAATTATGCTTTCTCCGTTTGGTGCTAAGGTGGCTGCGCCGCCCCAGAAGGCTTGTGGCATAGGAGCGAGACTGGACCAAATGTTTGTCGTAGGGTCATAACGGTAGGCTGTTTGGGTGTAATCACCAGCTTCAGGATCAAACTGGGTTTGTTTTAAACCACCAAACACATACAACTTGTCGTTCAGCACCACAGCACTGCTGTACGCCAAAGCTTCAGGCATGGCTTTGGCTTTGCTCCAACTACCAGCTTTTGGATCAAACACCTGCAGATCAGCCAGTGGTGCTTTTTTATCGTCCATACCACCTACGACATAAATTTTCCCGTTCAGTGCGGCAGCAGAAGCTGCTCTGGTTGGGATGGGCATCATCCAGCTGGTATCACTGGTTGATTGGGCTGTTTTCAGATCAAACTGTTCCACTGTGGCTGTTGCGCCAAAAGGCGTCCTGCCGCCGATAATCCAGGCTTTGTCATCCAGTTGCACTGTGACAGCTTCAGCTCGGGGCGTGGCTAAAGAGCCGGCTTGTTCAACTGAATCAGAAACATGCATGCAGCTTTGACCCGACCACTGGCTGTTGCTGGCTTTGACCTTGACGGACGCTAAGCCATAAGGGAATTGTTCAGGCAATTGCACTTTGATTTGCTGATCGGCCCATTCAGACACCACCAGGGGTACTTCTTGCCCGTTCACTAAGGCTATGACCTCACCTTTGATAACACCAAAAGTACGGCCTTGAATAGCCAGCTCAGAACCCGGGCGGATCAGTGATGGTGTGACGTGCCAGACCGAAGGCGTAGTTCCCTGATAGCTCAGCGCTTTATCTGCTCTGAGTATGCCTTCAGAGATGGATAAGCCTTGCATATCGGCTGATGGCAGGCTGCTGTTCATCAGTGTACTTTTTACCTGACTCCAGTCCCAGTCCGGATGTTCTGCCCATACCAGAGCAGCTACACCAGAAGTTAAAGCTGCAGAGTACGAAGTTCCTCTATCTATAGCCACTCCGCTACCCACAATAGGACCGAGGATCCACTCGCCAGGCGCCATCAGATCCACTGCAGAGCAGCCGTAGTTGCTGAACTGTTCTTTGCCCAGATAGCTGGTAGCTGCAGCACCTACTGAAATCAGATTGTCACTGCTGTCTGTTGCCGGGTAAAAAGTCACATGGCCGTTATCCAGATCATTGTTCCCTGCCGCTGCAACAATCAGAATACCGGCTTCTGAGGCTGAAGCCAGGGCCTGATGTACGGCTTCGCTGTATTCAAAACCACCAATACTGATATTCAGAATCACTCTGGGCAGTGCAAGGCGGGTTTTGGTCTGAACCAGGTATTCAATGGCTTCAATAATGGCGGAATCTGAAGTGGTGTTAAAGCGCCCGCCAACCACTTTCAGGGCCATAAGTTGCGTATTCCATGCCACACCAGCACCGTAGTTGGTGTTGTTACCTTTGGCTCCTATAATACCCGCCACTAAAGTACCGTGACTGCTGGTGTCCGCCGGGTCACTGGAGAAATCTATCGGAGCTATACCGTAGATATCATCGACATAACCGTTATTGTCATCATCTTCCCAGTTATCCGGAATTTCTCCCGGATTACGCCACATGTTGTCGCTCAGATCTCGCTCGTTACTGTAATCAATACCGCTATCCAGTACGGCCACCAGTACATTGGATGCATCTGTCCGGATATCCCAGGCTTCAGGGGCGTTAATATCGCGGTCACCCAAACCAAAGAGTCGTACCAACGGCTGATACTGGGCAACATCATGCAGGCCCCATTGCCAGGAAAAGAACTCGTCGTTGGGGAAAGTGCTTTGCATTTGACGCTGATAATCAGGCACGGCGTACACAACTTCACCGGAACGCTGCAGTGCATCAATAACCTGACTGACAGGGCGTTCTGATTTAACGACCACTAAACCTGACAGAGGGTAGCTGGCAGTGATAATGGCTCCGGCTGCATCCAACAGGGCCTGCATTTCAGCAGAGACTTGAGGGACCTCTCTGCTGTGTTGTTTTTGGGTGGTACCAGAGTGAAAAGCTGTGACCTGATGATTGGTTTTAAACTTCACAATAACGCCAACAGGTGCCAGTTGTTCTTTACGTAGTTCAGGGCGTTGCAGTAATACCGGAGCATCAGACGCCAGAACTTGTGATGCCATAGCGGACGCCAATGCACTTAATGCAAAAATGGTGCTGCGGGCTGGGGTAAATCGAATCATTATTTGACTCCTTTTGGAGTTTTTAACAAAGAGGCTAAAACTATTCTGCTGCGGCGCAATGCCAGCAGTACTAATGCAGCCGCCAGACTGAATGGGCTACCTGAACCACTGCTTTTTTTCACATCAGCAGCAGGTGGCGGTGGAGGCGGAGTTTCAGCGACGGGTTCAATGCTGACCTGCACACTGTCATCCACAGTCAAGACTCCATCACTGACCTGCAATTTAAATTGCAGCACTGTGGTGCTGTCGACTGAAGGTGCGGTAAATTCAGGTGTCAGACTGGTGGTGCTGCTTAGCGTGACCAGTGGGCCAGCGGTCTGGATCCATTGTTTTTGCAGTTGATCTGTGCCGTCTCTGTCTAGCACCTGACTGTCCAGTTTCACTTGCGCTCTTTCTTTGGCGCTAAAATCAGCACCAGCCTTGACATAAGTTGGTCTGGCATCGCAGCCAGCGGCATTGCTGACCACTTTGCTGAATGGCTGATTACTGATACCGCTGATACTGATGTTATCCACCATCCAGCCGATATCGCCCACTACACCATCAGACACTGACAAGAAACGGAAGCGCGCTGTGGCAGCCGTCAGGCCAGAACCCATGCTCAGCACAGTTTTTTGCATCTGGCCTTCTTCATTAGTTTTACCGATAAACGCGGGCATACCACCGTAAATATCCAGCATTACACCGTTGTAACCGCCTTCGATGAAGCTACCGCCCAACAGGTCGACATTGGTAAAGGAGCCGCCATCCAGACTGACCTGCAGCACGCCGCCGTCATAACCGTATTCCACTCCGTCTGCTTGTCCTGCATATTCGAAGCTAAACCAATGGTCAAAACTAAGTGCCAATTCTTCGCCCGGAACCAATTGCAGTTCTGGTGTGGTCAGGCTGACTTTTGCGCCATAAGGCAAATCAGGACCATGCCAGTAGTGGTTGCTTCCATCCGGGTTTTGCACCTGCCAATCCGGGATCAGCGGGTTTAATACCCTTTGCCAGTCATTCTGGCTGGCTGCAGGAGTTTCCAGATCATCCACTTGTCGCTCGGGGGCCAGATCGAAATTGACATAACTGTCCAGTTTGATAGTCCCAGCCGGTATCACGGTATGGTTGGCATCAGTTGGGTCTGTGAAACTCAGGTTGATGGTTACCGGCTGGCCTGTACTTGCCGTATTCAGTCGGAAGCTGGTCGTAATAGTGCGTTGTTGCTGTGGACCTAATTGAGTAGGTATTACCAGTTTTCCTTCATTGGCAAAACTGATGTCGGCGTCTGAACTCAATTGGGCCTGCAAAGGCTGAGTCAGATTGTCCGTGCCGTAGGTTTGGATGGTAAAAGTGATTGAAGCAGTTTCGGCCTCATCCAATATACCGTCTTTGCTGCAATAGCCTTCGACACCATTGTCATAGCCGTAATCAGTGTTGATCGAAACCACATCAAAACCAGCAGCCTGAGCTATATAACTTTCTTCAATACCTTCATTGGTTTCAGTCCAGCGGTCAGGTCCTTTGGCACCAACACCCATGCCTCGTTTGGCAAAAGCTTTAGCCGCTAGTTGCCAGTCTTTTTCGTCTGTGGCCGCTGTAACCGCCAGAATAGCGTCGCGGGCTTCCAGATAAGTAGGGGCGTCCGGTGTCATTTTTAAGCTGGCGATCAGGTAATCCTGCATCCGCTCGCGGGCTTGTTCAAAGCTGTAGCGTGGGTCATTCAGCAAAGATGCATAAAACTCCCACAGGATATTGGTCCAGATTTCACCTGTCGCATGTACTTCAGCATTGTTTGCGCCGTCCTGACCAAAAGCCAGTGGTGCGGTCTCTGGCAGAGACTCGCCATTGCCCATGTGCTTAAAAGTCATAGGGTAAACGGAGAAATCTGTAGAGTAAGGTGCGCGGCGTATACCAAAATAGGTGTTGTGGGATACATACTGACCTATACCATAAGGACCCTGATACTTGTCATTGCCTGCCACCAGTTTATCTTCAGGGCGAACTGACATGAGCAGCGCGGCCAGGTCACTCCAGCCTTCGCCCATAGCGGCGCCTTGTAAATTGACCAGACCCTGGCTGTTATGCACCAGACGGTTACTGACATAATGGAAAAACTCGTGCGCCACTATGCCGATATCCACAGTACCGTCGTAATCGGTAGAGGCATCCCGCTTCAGACTCAGGCGAACCTGGCCTTGGGTCAGCGCGGCTTGAAGTTCGTCACCCGCTTCTTTAGTGATAGACAAAGTGCCAATTTCAATACTGTCATCTGCGCCAGCCAGAGATAACGGCCGCTCGCCCGCCACATTGTTGGCGATCACTACACCTATAGCGCCTGAGCTTTGAGCATTGGCTGTTTTGGTGACAAAATTACAATTGCCCCGTTGAATCAGTACCAGTTTTCCGGCTACATCAGCGGCGTTGGCAAAAGGAGCTTCACAACCGTCCAGACTATTGTCAGTGCCGTCATCCACTGCAATTAAGTCGCCTTCCACTGCAAAAGTTTCCGGGCCATAGACTGCTGTTCCAAAGGCATAAGGCCCCAGTTCTGCCGGGTTAATTACCTTAACTTCACCTTGTACCGGACCATCCCACAGGTACATTTGCATCCGTGGTCTGGTGCCATCAGACGGGGTGTACATATTGGCATTATTACGACCGCCACCATCCTGACCTTCAGCAAAAATAGGATCGTTCTCTAAACCGCCTCTGCCATAGTTAGTGCGCTGAGCATTACGGGAGGCTTCGTTAAAGCCATTGTCGTACCAGTCGTCGTGCATCCAGTTATTGATATAAAACAGATTGACGACGGCACCTAAACGGGCAGATTCTGTGGTTGGATTGCCATCGGCCACTATATGGTGATCAAAAACACCTGCTGCAGTCATAGGCGCTCTTTTGTCACCCAGTACCGGGTCATAACCGTCTATACCAGCCAGATCGAGGTAGGCATCAACGTTATTGCCCACAGTTTCTGTAGCGCCTTCAGCCAGCCATGGATCCTGAGTGCTGATAGGGCCGTGTTTCAGCGTGACCAGTTGAGTGTCGGCTGGAGTCCGGGCCGGAGCTTGTGACGGATCCCGTGAGGTGCTTGGCAATAACTCATTACCTAAAGGGCTGTCATAAGGGGCTTTAGTGCCAGTACTGTCGGCCCAAACCCTGTAGGTGGCTTCCAGATCGGAAATCTGGTTTTTACGCACCAGCACCCGGCCTGTACTTGCATCGATCACATAACCAAAACCACGTTGCTCCGCGTCATTGGCGGCCAGCACTTCAACATAATAGGCAGCGAGCAGGCTGTTCTGGTTATCGTTCAGGCTGTAGTACAGCGGCTTAGCGCTGGGTTCACCGACTAAGGCCCAGCCTTGTGGTTGGCCTGAAGTCTGAAAACGCTGGATCTGATCTGTGACGGATTGTTGCTTCAGTTTCTGACTCAGCTTTTGTCCTGTCATATCAGCAAAAGCTTTGGCAACAGCTTCTGTCGCTGATAAAGCAAAGCTGCTGCTTGCTTTGGCTTGTTGGGTCGGGGTTTTTGCAAAATAGCCGGAAATAGCCGAAGTATTCAGCTGCCTGTCCATCAGCACATTCAGGCTACGGCCATAGACATCAAGGCCGTTATATTGCTGTTGAAAACGGGCAATCAGTGGGCCTTTGCCTGTGTCGTGTAATTCAACCAGTCTGGCTTGTGCTGCACTTTCTTTGCTGACGCCTAACAGAGCTTGTTGCTGGATCACTTGTCTGGCGAGCTGCTCTGCCGATAGTTTCTGCTGGCTCTGATTGGCATTAACCGGCGTTTTCACCCACAAAAAGGTGCTGCTGCCTAATTGGCTATCAAATTGGGAAGGGTAGCCTCTGAAAACCGGGAGTGGGTTGTTTTCAGTTGCAGCAAGTTGGTAAGGCGTAGTTTGATGTTTTTTATAAATACTTTTGGTGATGGCATTCAGGTCGAAATTTTCCGGTGGTGCTGCCACGCTGCCAAAGCTGACAGCGCTGAATGCAACACCCAATAAAAAAGGTGTGATTTGTCGCATAAAAGTTCCCTAACATAGATCTGGATTACCGGAACAGCGCAAACAGTCCGGCTATTTTTAGTGAGTCAGAACTGGCCATGGATTGGCCTGAACGGCTCTTTTTTATAGGTGTACATCATCCCTTTTTTGGGATTTTATTTAACTTGTGTATACAAGTTGACCCCATCTAAATACAAGAAAATACAAGGTGTCAAATTAATAAAATGTGATCAAAATCAATGTGTTAACTGTTGTTTTGTCTTTGTTCTTATTTGTAATTTTCTGTTTTGGGTTTATGTTTTTCCGGGAAATAACCCAAGCCTGATTCCGTATGGCTTGCATAAGGGAAAAGTGAATTAAGACGGAAGTGTGAACAGCAAAAATTGAGGGTGAAATTACATTTGGATTACAATGTGGCGTAGAAAAGTTGCGCGGAAATAGTAAGTGAAATTGTCTGAAATTATAAGAGAAAAAAGGAACAATAGCGCGGGCTGATGCTCCTTTTGTAAAACTACACAGGTTTTGTAACTTGTCTCAGCAGGATTTTAAAAGGCTGTTACCAGCCGCACTGCCTGTCTTTGTTTTGCTCATCCAGCCAGGTTTTTAACGGTGCAAAATAGGCCAGAATGGCGCTGGAATCCATTTCTGGTTTGCCTGTTAATTTGGCTAAAGCTTCCTGCCATGGGCGGCTTGAACCCATTTCCAGCATTTCGTTTAATGCAGCACCTGCTTCTTTGCTGTTGTAGATTGAACAGCGGTGAATAGCGCCTGTGTCACCAGCTTTTTCACATAAAGCTTTGTGAAACTGGAATTGCAGAATATGAGCGAGGAAATAACGGGTATAAGGTGTATTGCCCGGCACATGGTATTTAGCTCCAGCGTCAAAATCTGCTTCTGTGCGGGCGATTGGCGCTGCCACACCCTGATATTGTTCACGTAATTTCCACCAGGCTTCGTTGTATTGCTCTGGTTTTACCTGGCCGGAAAATACCTGCCAGCGCCACTGGTCAACTAACAAACCAAAAGGCAGGAAAGCCACTTTATCCAAGGCCAGTTTCAGTAATAAACCAATATCTTTCGACTCGTCCGGAATTTGCTCCAGTAAGCCAATTTGTTGCAAATATTTTGGCGTGACTGACAAGGCTATGGTGTCGCCAATGGCTTCATGGAAACCATCATTAGCACTTTCCTGATAAAACACCGGCTGGTTTTTATATGCACGTTGGTAGAAGTTATGCCCCAGTTCGTGGTGGATCACTGAAAACTCTTCGCCAGTGCGCTGAATACACATTTTGATACGTAAATCGTCTTTGGCGTCTAAATCCCAGGCTGATGCATGGCACACCACATCCCTGTCTTTAGGCTGAACAAATAAAGAACGGGTCCAGAAGGTTTCAGGTAAAGGCGCAAAACCTAATGAGGTGAAAAAGCCTTCAGCCCCTTTGACCATTTTTAGCTCGTCATAGCCTTTGTCAGCCAGCAGCTTGGTGACGTCATAGCCCGGATCGGCATCTGCTGGTGCTACTAAATCATAAATATTGCCCCAACTTTGCGCCCACATATTGCCCAGCAAATGTGCAGGGATAGGTTTGTTCAGTGGCACTTTGTCGGCACCGTATTTTTCCGATAACTTAGCCCGTACATGGCAATGCAAAGCGTCGTATAAAGGTTTGACTGCGCCCCATTGTTTATCCAGCTCAAGCGCAAAGGCATTGGGGTCCATATCGTATTTTGAACGCCACATAGCTCCTGTGTCGGCATAACCCAGCTCTTTGGCACCTTCGTTCGCCAGTTCCACCTGTCGTACATAAATAGGCTTCATAGGTGCAGCTGTATTGTGCCAGCCAGTCCACATTTCCAGTTGTTCGTCATAGCTGCGTGAGCTTGCCATAGTGCTGGACATCTGACCTAAATCCAGGCAATTATCCGGTGTTTTACAGTACTTACCCTTGCCATACATGGCATTTAATTTGGCGACAATGCCGGATAACTCTTCAGTTTTGGCTTTGTCCTGCGGCGCTGCTAAAGTCAGTGCCTGCTTTAATTTGTCCAGTTGACGGCGGGTGTCGTAATCCACTTCTGTGTCATTAAAACGTGCAGCCTGATTCGCTAAACGCACCACCATTTCTGTCAGCTTCTGGCCTGCAGCAGCAGATAAAGCTTCGGTATCTTCGGTGATAAAGTTCGATGCTATCCAGTCGGCACGATTGACTTCAAGCAATAAAGTGCTGAATTCATCTCCGGCCGCTTTGACAAAAGCTTTGGCTTCTTCAGCTGTAGCCTGGGTGGCAACAGCTTTGGTTTCTGCCGGATCTGCGGCTTTTTCGCCACAAGCGGTCAGTAGTAAGGCAGAGCTGACCAACACAGCGGTCAGACTGAGTTTATAGATAGGTTTCATGGATTTACCTTTTTGTTATGTGATTAAGTGGCACAGCGGTTTTGAGTATATACAAGCTTATTAATCCTGCAGCGGTGTTTTTTCGTGACGACTTAGTTGTTGGTAATACGGAAAAGTCAGGCTAAAGCAGGTGCCTTTGCCCATTTCTGATTCGAAGTTGATAGTGCCCTGCATCATTTCAACCAGAGTTTTGCTGATATTTAAACCCAGGCCAGACCCCTGATTACTGCGGCTGTCTGAACTATCGGCCTGAGCAAATTTTTGGAAAATTTTGCTACGGAAAGATTCTGCTATACCGGCCCCCTGATCTTTGACCTGTATCACCAACTGACCTTCTTTTACCTGATAACTCAATTTCACCACAGAGTGACTGGGCGAAAATTTAATGGCATTGGAGATTAAATTCGACAGAATTTGCAGCAAGCGAAATTTGTCCTGATACAGATAAACTGGCATGGCATCTGGTGATGTAATTAAATCCAGCCGCACTAAATACTTATCGGCATAGGCCTGATTTTGCAGTTTGGCCTCCTGTAATAAAGCTGAAATTTCTACTTCTGACGGTTGTAATTTCAGCTGACCAAACTCCAGTTTTTCAATATCCAGAATATCGTTTACCAGCCTTACCAGTCGATCTGTATTGGTTTTGGCAATTTGCACCAGCTGTTGCGCTGCAGAGGGTAATTCACCAACTACACCACCAGCCAATAAGCCTAAGGAGCCGTTAATCGATGTTAGGGGGGTACGCAGTTCATGGCTGACGGTTGAGATAAACTCACTTTTCATTCGGTCTATTTTTTTACGTTCACGTAAGTCATGCAGCATCAGGGTGTACAAATGTTTATCTGCGGTATCGACCCGGCTTAAGCCCATTTCCAGTGGAATTTGTTGGCCATCTTCACCCAGCCCCGTGACTTCAACGGTATGACCCACCCATAAATTCAGCTGCTCTATAGTTAAGGGTTGCAACAATTGATGATTTTTATGTTCAGGCAAACACGCCAATAACTTACTGACTGGCTGACGTAAAAGCGCCGGCATCGCATAACCAAACAGTAAGGTGGTTTCTTTGTTGATCCGCTCGATCAACCCTTGTTGATCCACTATCACAATAGATTCAATAGCGTTATCCAGAATCGAGCTCAGCTCTTTGGTGCGCTGAGTGATTAAATGCTCAATGCGTGCTGAGCGCCCTGTCAGTACCAGCAAGAAAATACCTAATAAGCTACACAGCACCAAGCCACCCGTTAAAACATACCAGCTTTGTTGGCCTGAATTCAGATTGAGCATGGATTTACTGGGAACCAGTTGCAGCTCTAATGAGCGTCCGGCATGTGACCAATGCCGGGTCCAGGTCAGATAACGCGCCTGAGCCGGTAAATCCGGTACTGAGCCGTAATAAGATAATCCTGTGCCTAAATCCCTGATTTGCAGATGGAATTCTGATGTATCGTATTGGCTTAAACTGGTCTGTACTAATTGCTCTGTTTCAAAAATGCCACAAATAAAACCACGGATTTGTTTGCGTTTATCTTCGACACTCTCTGGAATAATACCCTTGTGGTACACGGGAATAAAAAACATCAAGGCCGCATTTCCGCTGACCAGCCGTACAGGGGCTGTAATGCTGATACTGCCTGAATCTATTGCATAATCCATGGCCTCTTTTCGTGTTGGATCTGCAGCTATATCCAGCCCGGCCAAAGACTTATCGCCAGAGGCCGAGGCCATATACCGAATCACACTGTAATGTGGGCGTTGTGCTGCAAGCCTGACCCCTGGGTTGGCATATTCTTTAAAGCTGGTATGAAGTTGTGCCTCTACTGAAGCCCTTTGTTGATGTGGTACTTGCTCTATCCAATCAAAAAATAATACGCCAGCTTCCTGCCAGGGGTAGTCCTGCAAGAACTGCTGGAACATCACTTCTGTCACCTCAGGCTGAGTAGCAAACAGCCGCTCCAGCATATGCATTTGCTGCAGCACTTTACTGACTCTGAACTGGAAGGTGGCACTGATTTGCTCTGACTGATCAAAGAATCTTTGCTGCAAACTTTGATTGTACTGAAAACGTGCCAGTACAAATAAAGCCACAACCAAGGCTGTGCAGACCAACAAAGGTAAACCTACGGTCAGCCAACGTGTACGCCACAAAGGTCGGGGTTTGGCGAATACCATAAACACGAGCGGTATCGCAATCATCACCCCAATCATGTCGCCAACCCACCAGGTAAACCAGTTCAGCCCAGCAGTGTGAGTCGTGACTATGCCATAGCGATATAACACCAAAGTGGAGAAGGTAGAGCTAATTAAGCAGGCCAAAGGGCCAGCCAGGAAAAACAACCAGAGAATGCTTTTTTCAAAGGTCAGAGCGCTATGAAAGTTGGCGAAACGACGAATGGACCAGTATGCAAAAGCGACAGTCAAGCTGGTAATAGTGGCCATGCTGATGCTAAAGATAATTTTATCAGGCCAGGTTAAATCTTCTGGCCAGTCAGGCTGAACCAGTTTAAATGCCAATGAGCCTAAAAAGGCTCCAACCAACATGGGGTAACCCCATAACAAGGCGGCGGCAATAGCCAGACCCAAAGACGGAAATACTGATGTTGCCATACCTGGCGCTATCGCCAGCAAGATAGCTAGCTGGCCGAACACAAAATAGGCAAGAGCCAGCAGAAGGATCCGCAACAGAGTTAAACTTGGAGCTGAAATTTTAATCAATGCTGACAGTTCACCAAAGCAGGTTCCGGTTTTTCCCGGCAAAACCTTAGCTTACTCCGTGCCTGACAGAAAACAAATGCTCCAGCCTTTGCTTTTTTAGGAAAACTGCGGTTAAATCAACTGTTTTTTCATACAGTGATTTTCCGATGAGATTGTATATTGCCGAAAAGCCCAGTATGGCCCGCGCTATTGCCGACGCCTTTGGAGCACATCAAAAACAACAGGGTTATCTGCAACTTAGTAATGGCGACAAAGTCAGTTGGTGCCTTGGGCATTTGTTGGAACAGGCCGAACCAGAAGCTTATGATCCGGTATTTAAAAGCTGGAGGTTGGAGCATTTACCTATACTGCCAGAGCAGTGGAAACTGGTGGCCAAAACACAAAGCAAAGCCCAATTGAAAATTCTGACTCAACTGATTAAAGAGGCGACAGAACTGGTACATGCCGGCGATCCGGATCGGGAAGGTCAGTTGCTGGTCGACGAAGTGCTGCAACACAGCAAAGTCAGTCAAACTAAACTTAAACAAACTAAAAGACTGCTGTTAAACGATTTAACCCCAGCCGCTGTGCGCCTGGCGTTGCAGCAGTTAAAAATGAATTCTGAGTTTGCACCTTTGTCGCAAAGTGCATTAGCCCGCAGCAGAGCCGACTGGTTGTATGGTATTAACTTAACCAGGGCTTATACCTTACATGGTCAAAAGCAAGGTTATCAGGGCGTGTTATCAGTAGGCCGGGTGCAAACTCCGGTGCTGGGCTTAGTGGTACAACGTGATTTGCAAATCGAAAACTTTGTTAGCCGTGATTTTTACCAGGTGAAGGCGCATTTAACAGGAGCCGACTGGCCTTTTAGTGCTATCTGGCAACCCAGCGAAGCTTGTGCTCCTTATCAGGATGAAGAGGGCCGGGTGCTCAATCGCGAACTGGCAGAACTGGTTCAGCGCAAAACCAGCCATCAAGCCGCTGTGGTAGAACAAGTGCAGCAGTTACCGAAAAAGCAGTACGTGCCTTTGCCTTTTAGTTTGTCGGCTTTGCAGATTGAAGCGGCAAAACTCTACGGCATGACAGCGCAACAAGTGTTGGATACCTGTCAGCAATTGTATGAACGTCACCAACTTATTACTTACCCGCGTTCGGATTGCCGGCATTTACCAGAGCAGCAATTTAGCCAGTCTGCTGCTGTCTGCCGGGCTATAGTGGCGAACAGTCCAGAGCTTGCAGAGATGCAACAGCACACCAGTATGTGCCTGCGCAGTAAAGCCTGGGATGACAGCAAAATTACCGCTCACCACGCTATTATTCCTACCGATAAAGCGCTGAAATCAGCCAGCCTGAATGGCTTTGAAGCTAAATTGTATTGGCTGATAGCGCGGCAGTTTTTGTGGCAGTTTTTCCCGCCATTTTGTTACCTGGAGCAGCAGGCGCTGATTAAAATTGCTGGAGGTTTATTTAAAGCTCAGGCCAGGCTGGTGCAGTCTCAGGGCTGGAAGGCTTTTTATAAGGCCAGCCAGAAAGAAGATCAGGACGAGGATGCTGATGAGCAACAAAGTTTGCCGCCTTTAACCAAAGGCCAACAGTTGCAGTCCGGTCAGTCTGAGTTATTATCGAAACAAACCCAGCCACCGGCTTATTTCACCGATGCCACTTTATTGGCAGCCATGACGGGGATCAGCCGTTTTGTCACAGACCCACAATTAAAACGTATTTTAAAAGAAACTGCTGGTTTGGGTACTGAAGCCACCCGGGCCGGTATTCTGGAGTTGCTCTTCAAGCGGGGTTATTTACAACGCCAGGGCAAACAAGTTCGGGCCAGTCAGTTGGGGCGGGTTTTTATCCAAAGTTTACCGCCACGTATCACAGCACCTGATTTAACCGCTTTATGGGAAGCTCAGCTGGAACAGATTTGCCATCAACAACAAGACTATCCTCAGTTTATGGCGCAGTTGCAGCCCGAAATTATCAGTCTGGTACAACATGCGCAGGTGTCCGCTGAAATCGCCAAAACAGCCCCTCAACAAAAGCCTGCTTATCAGAAAAAAAGACGCTTTGCTGCTAAGGGGGCCGCAACTAAAAGGGTTAACAAAGTTGTTTAGTTCGTTACCAATTGTAATGGAACTGGATTGAGCTTGGGCTCTTGGATTAAAGTCGGAGCACTTTATAATCAGAGAGCCATACCATGTTGAAAAAATCTGTACTTGCGACCACTTTTGCCGCCGCTTTAGCTGTCAGCCATAACGCTGCCGCTACTATTGTTTTGGTAGAAACCAATATGGGTGATTTTGAAATCAACCTGTTTGACCAAACTACACCAAAAACTGTGGCGAATTTCCTGACTTACGTCAAAGATGGCTCTTATAACAATTCTGCATTTCAGCGGTTAGTTAAAGACTTCATTATTCAGAGCGGTAAGCGTTACACCGGCAATAACACAGCTCCTTTTATTGATATTCCGCAACGAGCTCCGGTAGAAAACGAACCAAAGTGGTCGAATGTGCGTGGTACTGTGGCTATGGCAAAAAGACCAAATCTTCCGCACAGTGGAACTAATCAGTGGTTTGTGAACATCAAAGACAACTCCAGCAATCTGGACAGACAAAACGATGGTTTTACCGTCTTCGGTGTAGTAACGGGCACAGGTATGTCTATTGTTGACAGCATGAATAGCCTGTATGTGCTGGGCGGCGCTTTTATAGAAGCACCGGTACGCAATTACACAGCTGCAGATCTGGCGAATAAGGTTCCTGTTACAGCAGCCAATATAGTGACCATTGAACGTATTACCGTGATTAACGACAGCCCTACTACAGCAGCAAACCTGAATCCGGTGCCAAATACTCTGGCAGGTAAAGACGAAGGTTCAAGCAGCGGCTCTTCAGCACCAACTTTATTGATGGTTCTGGCAGGTTTAGCCTTCTGGCGTCGTCGCAAGGTATAAGCCCTTCGTACTTGAAGCTGCAGCTTTGTTGACTGCATGCTCTCGCCCCAGTTGTTTGTGGCATATGGTTGTTGGCATGATTGGCGAGTTCTCGCCTCAACCCAATTGCACATAGGTAAACTATGCTCCTGGGGGTCTCACGCTCTTGTCGCCTCGCTGCAACATCAATTACTTTGGGTAACAACTATTTGGTTAAGAGACGCAGGTGAGCCACCAATAACTCACCTGCCTGTTGAATATGCTGCTGTAGTAAAGCTACGGCAGCATCTAATTGTTGTGAGCGCAGTAACTCCAGCAATTGCCAATGTTCCTGATGGCTGGTCTCTGCGTAATTCAGACTGATTTCCTGAAAACCTAAATAACGCTCCACCTGCTGGTGCAGGCTGTGCAGTAAACGCAGCAAATGTGGGCAATTGCTTGCCTGATATAATATCAGGTGAAACTGCCAATTGAGTGCGCCACTGTCTGCTGCAGATAAATTCTGATCCTGCTCAATTCGATGCAATAAATCTTCAGCCTGGCCAAGCAGACTAAAACTGAGCTGGGGAAAAGCACGGCGTAGCGCCATAGGCTCCAACTGCAAACGGATTTGATACAACTCTTCGGCTTCTGTTGCTGTTAAAGGTGGCACCATTAAACTGGCTTTACCTGCCATCACCAATAACGCTTCAGCTTTGAGTTGCTGTAATGCATCCCGCACTGGAATGCGGCTAACCTGATAATACTCCGATAACTTTTGCTGATTCAGCACCGCACCCGCTGGCCAAAGGCCCTGGCGAATATCCTGCTTTAACTGTTGATACAAACTGGCTTTGGTCATATTAAACTGCCTTTTTCTGTGGCAGTTTTAACGCTAGCATGCACACTAATCCAGCCACTAAACCCCAAAAGGCAGAAGCAATACCAAAAAAATTCACGCCAGAGACAGTCACCAGCAAAGTAACTATGGCCGCTTCTCTATGCGGCCCCGCCTGGGTGGTCAGGGCTAAATTAGTGCCTATAGTGCCAAGCAAAGCTAAACCTGCCAAAGCAGTGACCAAAGTGGTTGGAAAGGCGGCAAATAAAGCAACAACTGCAGCGCCAGCCAAGCCGGTCAATAAGTAAAAAATACCTGCAGCTACACCTGCGCTGTATCTTTTGGCGGGGTCGGCATGGGCTTCAGGGCTGGCGCAAATAGCAGCGGTGATAGCAGCTAGATTGATAGAAAAGGCCCCAAGCGGCGCCAGCACCAGAGTGGTAAAAGCGCTAGCGTTAATCAGTGGCGACACCGGCAGGCTGTAACCGCTGCTTTTAATCACCGCTAAACCCGGGATGTTTTGTGAGGTTAAAGTGACAATAAAAAGTGGCAAACCTACACCTATTAAAGCGCTGATGGACCACTCCGGCCAAATCCAGACTGGAGCTGGCCAGTCAAAATGCACTTGCGCAAGGCTGAGTTGACCTTGCAAACTGGCATAAAGCACGGCCACCACTAATACCAATGGAATAGCGTAGCGAGGCAGATACTGTTTACTGACCAGGTAAGTCACACACATCAGTCCAACCAGCCATAAATCCTGCTGCAAGGAGGTGAAAATCGACAAACCAAAGTTAAATAAAATACCGGCCAGCATGGCAGAGGCAATTTGTAGCGGAATTTTATTGCTGAGTTTTTCAAACCAGCCAGTCAGGCCAAGCAACAAACTTAAAGCGGCAGCGAAGATAAACACACCAACAGCTTCGGCCAAACTGAGTCCCTGCAAACTACTGACTAAAAGTGCAGCGCCCGGCGTGGACCAGGCCGTTAGTACTGGTGCTTTAAAATACAAAGACAAGCCAATACAGGTCAGGCCCATGCCAAGACCCAAGGCTAAAATCCAGGATGCCATCATAGCCTGATCGGCGCCCGCAGCGGCGGCGGCCTGAAATACAATAGCCACTGAGCTGGCAAAGCCCACTAATACAGCCACAAAACCAGCAGCGATGGCTGATAAGCTAAAGTCGCGCCACATTGGATGTCACCTGAATGATATTTTTGGATACATTAAATTAATTTGTATACAAAATATAGTGCAAACGTTTTATTTGCGGTCTACAGATGTCTTTTTTTTCTATAGCTTGAACAAGCAGGCGAATTAGCTTAAGAAAGTAGCGAGGACAGCCGGATCTGTGGAGTGGTATTGATGAGTGCTAAAACGGTGTTGCTGGTTGAGGATGATGAACTAATTGGCAAGTTATTAGTTTTTATTTTACAACGTGATGGCTATCAGGTGGAATGGCTGAAAGATGGTCAGCAGGCGCAGGAGTTGGTGTTGTCCGGTCGCGATTTTAATGCTGTGGTGCTGGATTTAATGCTGCCGTTTTTTGACGGTTTGTTTTTGCTGGAGTTGATCCGCAATCAATCCACAATGGCTAAGGTACCCGTATTAATTCTGACGTCCAAAATGGGTGAAGAAGACATAGCGCTTGCGCTGAAAAAAGGTGCTGATGATTACTTGATCAAACCATTTCAACCGCCTGAACTGAGCGCTCGTTTACGTCGTCTTATAGGAAAACAGGGATGAGCAAAAACTCTGTCTTGATGCTTGCGGCTTTATTACCTGCGGTTTGTATAGCTGCCGGTAGTTATCAACTGGAAACCGGAGCGGGTTATGAACAATTGTCGGATAGTTTTGCCGATGGCTCATTTTATTATGCTGGTTTACGTCATGCGACTGCAGATTACGGTTGGGGCGCACGCTGGCAGCGCAGTAAGCGTTTTGACTTAAAAGATCAGGAATGGCTGACGGATGCTTACTATAAAATCAGCGATAATCTGACCTGGTTGGGCCAAGCCGCTTATAGCCCACAAAACAGAGTGCGTCCTGAATTATCTGTTGGCAATCAATTAGCCTGGCAGTGGACCAAAGGCTGGGTCGTGACGCCTGGAATTGCGATTTCCAATGATGATCAGCAGGACAGTCGCAGCTACAGCCTGATGAACGAACATTACAGCGGTTCATGGCGTTATGCCTATACTTTGTACCACTCCAGACCTGAAGATACGGGCTCCGCTAATACTCATGTACTGCAGACCAGTTATTACTTTAACGATACGGATTCGCTCACTGCCTTATTTGTGAAAGGTAAAGAGCTGGAACGTTTACCAAATCGTGTTCTGGTGATGGATGTTACCCGTATCGGTTTGTTTGGCCAATTCTCTTTTGCCGACGACTGGAGCATGTTGTACAACCTGAGTTGGTCTGAACAGGATGTGTTATATGAAAAAACCGAGGTGGGTTTAGGTGTCCGATACAGACTCTGATGTGATAGTGCAATTGGTGTGGTACAGCAGCGCCGTGTTATTGCTGATGACACTGTTGCTGCTGTTACTGACCCTTTTTATGCATTATGAAAGACGACAGCGTGATAAAAGCCGTCAACAAGCCACTGAGCAATGGACTCCTATCTTGTTTTCCTGGATTTATTCGCCGGAAGATAATGCCGGGCCTTTGCCGGAGCTGGATGCTGAACGTTTTGGCTTTGTGGTGCAGCTATGGTTGCAACTTGAGCAAACAGTGCGTGGAAGTGCATCTAACCGGCTGGCTGAACTGGCGCAACGTCTGAATTTAATTCCGGTGATGAAACAATGGCTGCACGGTTACAGCACAGATAAAAAACTCACAGCTATTATGGCGTTGGGCATAGTGCAGGAGAAGTCTGCTTTTGCTGATCTGATCCCTCATGTATTGGACAAACGGACTATTTTCTCATTGGTGGCAGCCAGAGCTTTATTGGCCATAGATCCAAAGCTGGGACTACCAGTGATTTTGTGTCAAATTCATCGGGATGATTGGTCTGTCAGTCGACTGGCTGGTCTGTTGGTACGCCTGCGTCACGATCTGGTTGTGAGGTCCATTACAGAGTGCGCCGAAAAAGCTACGGCTAAAGAGCTGAGGCGCCTGATCAAACTAATGCATATTCTATCACCCATCGACAGTCAGCCACTGATCCTGCACGCCTTAGTGCAATACCCAAATGAAATGGAACTGCTGACTACAGCTTTTGCCAGTGCAGTGTCCCCCGACTTGTTGCCATTATTACGTCAGCAGGTGAGTAATCCACAGTGGGAAGTCCGGGTGCAGTTAGCCAAAGCTTTAGCCAGACTAGGCGACAGTTCAGATGCGTCTTTATTGCTGCAGATGTTATCAGACTCCAATTGGTGGGTACGTTATCGTGCAGCCCAAAGCCTGATGGCCTTGCCCGGTATTGAGAATGAACAGCTACAGTTGTGGCACCAGCAACTGACGGACCCTTTTGCTATTGCTATTTTGTCGCAGGTGAAGGAAGAACAACAGCGCCAGCAACAAGGGAGAACCTGATGGAGAATGGCTGGTTACAGCAGGTGATAGATCTGACGCATCAGTGGATACAGCAGTTAGATCTTGCCCCCTGGCTGGTACCTTTACAATGGCTGTTGGTCGGCTATTTTGTCTGTTTATCTGCAGGCTACCTGATCCTGAATTTAGTAGCTTTGTTGGTGATGCGCAGTCATATTCAGTCGGCACGCACTGAACTGCTGCCAGCCAGTTATGCCAGCTTTTTAACCCCTATTTCTGTGCTGGTGCCTGCCTACAACGAGCAGGAAACTATAGCCAGTTCGGTCTTGTCCTTATTGCAACTGACCTACCCTGAATACGAAGTGATCGTCATCAACGATGGCTCAAAAGACGATACTTTACAGGTGCTCAAAGACAGTTTTTCTTTAACTTTGTCATCAGCCACTTGCCCATTACGTTTACCTTGCCAGCAAATTCGTGGCATTTATCAGTCCAGCCGCTACCCAAATTTAAAAGTGATAGATAAAGCCAATGGCGGTAAGGCCGATGCGTTAAATGCCGGGGTGAATTTGTCGCGTTTTCCGCTGTTTTGTGGTGTCGACGCCGACTCCATTTTGCAGCGTGACAGCTTACTGCGCATTATCCGGCCTTTTCTGGAAGACCCTGACGCTATTGCTGCTGGCGGCACTGTACGCATCGCCAATGGCTGTCAGGTAAAAGATGGTTTGTTATTAAAAGCGGCTTTACCCAACAAACTATTGCCCCAATTGCAAATAGTCGAATATCTGCGTGGTTTCTTATTTGGTCGTCTGGGCTGGTCGTCTTTGAATGCTCTACTGATCATCAGTGGTGCTTTTGGTTTGTTTAAAAAAGATCTGGTGATTGAAGTGGGAGGCTACCGGCATAAAACCATAGGCGAAGATATGGAGCTGGTGGTGCGGATGCATAAACATATGCGGCTGAACAACCGGAAATACAGGATCTATTTTATTCCTGACCCTGTGTGCTGGACTGAAGCGCCGGAAGATTTGGCCACTTTGGCACAGCAAAGGGTGCGCTGGCAGCGTGGTTTGCTGGAAAGCTTAGGTGCTAATATGTCGTTGTTATTTCACCCTAAATCCGGCGCAGTCGGTTGGCTGGCTTTTCCTTTTGCCTTGTTATTTGAAGCCTTAGGACCTGCGCTGGAAGTGCTGGGTTATTTCTTTATGTTGTTTACCTGGCTTGCTGGTTGGTTAGACCCAGCCGCTTTATTGGCTTTTTTAGTAGTGACTATAGGTTTTGGCATACTGATTTCTGTAGTAGCGCTGGTGCTGGAAGAAATGTCGTATCCGGTGTATCCGGGGGGGCGCAGCATAATGCGGTTATTTTTAATGGCGGTGCTGGAAAACTTTGGTTATCGCCAACTGAACTCCTGGTGGCGTTTAAAAGGTTTATGGCTTTGGGCGCGTAACAGTAAAAGCAGCTGGGGCACGATGAAACGTTCAGGTAAATGGCAAAACACTAAATAATCCCGAGTTTTATTACAGGGGCTTATACTGCTGTACTGGCTCTGCCGGTTTTATAAAACGCTCTAAACAAGCACTACAAATGCAGCTACTTTGGTCCGGCGCTTGCGACAGCAGTTCAGCAGGAAACTTCTGCTGCATACACCAACACTGGTTTTGTTCAGCAGTGCCGGCTTTGCATAAATTGGCTTGCTGACATAAAGGGCATAGTTGCTCAGACATAACATTTCTCTGTTTCTACTTCCTTTTACTATACCTCAGTGAGTCTGATCTGGTTGAAATCATTAAGTGTTGGCAACTGATTTTTGGTATGCTCTTTGCCATCAGATCAGGGGGAGGAATTGCAGAACATGAGCCAGATAGGAACTCCAGGCGCAGCCAACGCCACCAAAGTGCTGTTATTAGGCAGCGGTGAACTCGGTAAAGAAGTATGTATTGAACTCAAACGTTTAGGCTGCGAAGTGATAGCAGTCGACCGTTACGCCAATGCGCCCGCTATGCAGGTTGCAGACCGTCGTTATGTCATTTCTATGCTGGATGGTGCCACATTGCGCCAAATTGTGATCAAAGAAAAACCTGCGCTGATCGTGCCTGAGCTGGAAGCCATAGCCACCAGTACTTTGGTTGAGCTGGAGCAACAAGGTTTTACTGTGATCCCAAGCGCTAAGGCGGCCAACTTAACCATGAACCGCGAAGGTATCCGCCGTTTAGCGGCTGAAGAGTTACAACTTCCTACTTCGCCTTTCCGTTTTGCCGATGACAAAAGCAGCTACTTAGCCGCAGTGGCGCATATTGGTTACCCTTGTGTGGTCAAACCTATTATGTCGTCCTCCGGCAAGGGCCAGTCTGTACTGAAATCCGACGCCGATTTAGAAAGCGCCTGGGCTTATGCGCAAGAAGGTGGTCGTGCCGGTAAAGGCCGGGTCATAGTGGAAGGTTTTATCGACTTCGATTATGAAATCACTTTGTTAACAGTGCGCTCTATTTCTGGCACTCAGTACTGCGAACCTGTTGGCCATCGTCAGGAAAAAGGTGATTACCGTGAATCATGGCAACCTCAGGCCATGTCGGCTGTTGCTTTAGAAAAAGCCCAACATTACGCTGCTAAAGTGACCGAAGCTTTAGGTGGTTTTGGCTTATTTGGCGTCGAGCTTTTTGTAAAGGGCGACGAAGTCTGGTTTAGCGAAGTATCTCCACGGCCACACGACACCGGCATGGTGACCTTAATTTCGCAAAACTACTCTGAATTTGCGCTGCATGCCCGCGCTATTTTAGGTTTGCCTATTCCGCTCATTCGCCAATACGGCCCGGCCGCTTCAGCTGTATTGCTGGTTCCGGGCAACTCGGAGCAAATTGGGTATGGCAACTTAGCTCAGGCTTTAATGCAACCCGACACCGATCTGCGGCTGTTTGGTAAACCCGAAGTACAAGGCGAACGTCGTATGGGTGTGGCTTTGGCTTTAGGCGACAACGTCGATCACGCCAAGCAAAAAGCATTGGATGTGATTGCAAAAATTAAAGTGGATCTGCAGTAGGCTTTCACATGCCAATTCATTTTTGAATTTGATAAGAAGGGCCTGCGGGCCCTTTTTGACAGACTTAACTTTTAAATTCTTCCAGCTTCGGATACTGCTTCAATACATCACAGGCTCTTTGCATGGCGTCACCAAATAAAGCTGGATGAAAATCTCCGTTTTGGCAGTAGTCGCGGCGAAATTGCAGCAGGGTATTGATGTCCTGTGCTGCTTTAGCTAAAGCCTCTTGTTGGCCTGTGCCGTAATCCTGACCTATGGCGTAAAAAGCTTTCTGAATTTTGCGGGTGACGACTGAATCCGACTGAGCGCCCGGCAACGAAATATGTTCAGCCAGCCAGTCCAGTACGGGTTCTGAATAGGGCAATAGTCGGGGATGGTCATAAAATGTAAGGGTGCTGACAATCAGCAAACATAACAGCAAAAAATTGCGCATAACCTGTTACCCCATCTATATCTCTATTGGTTATAACACAGCGATAGCGCTATGACACTGTCAATTTGGCTACCAAAGTTCTTACCACTGTCAACAAGGTTGACAGTCTGAAACTGAACGTAATATTAAAACTTAATATGGATCATAGTGTTATATACTATAGGCCTTTGGTTCAATTATTGCAGTAGTCAAACTGGTCATCACATAAAGCAGTTAGGATGAGGCGCGGCAACCAAGGGCACTCTACTGGTTAGCAGACAAGTAAAGTGCTTAAGGGTTCGTCAGAACAATGCCCGCTTTGTCCTGTATCAACAAGCTGCAATAAACAGCCTGCTACACTGAATACCAGATAGCAGCACGAGGTATGGGCGTGGATAACAAGATAGATATTAAAAATATTCCGGTTGAGGTACATAGACCTGATCCGGACAAAAAAGCCAAATACAACCCAAGAGATCGCATCTATATTCGTGCGGTGAAGGGCTTGCATCAAACCTTAAGGCGCAACATTGGCTTTGTGTTTATGGCTGCATTTATGCTGTTGCCCTGGCTGCAATTTAATGGTCAGCAGGCCATTTTGCTCGATATTGTTGAGCAGAAATTTTATATCTTCGGTATGACCTTATGGCCGCAGGATTTCACTATTCTGGCCTGGATTTTTGTCATTGGCGCTTTTGCGTTGTTTTTTGTTACCACATTTTATGGTCGGGTCTGGTGTGGTTATTTATGCCCCCAAACCGTCTGGACCTTTATTTTTATGTGGTTTGAAGAGAAATTTCAGGGCACCCGTAATCAGCGTATGAAGTTGGATCAGGACCCCTGGACCTTCAGTAAAGTGCTGAAAAAAGGCGCGACTCATTTTAGCTGGCTGGCGTTTTCTGTGCTCACGGCGCTGATTTTTGTTGGCTACTTTACCCCTGTTGATCAGTTGTTTATCCAATTCTTTACACTGGAAGCCAGCTTCTGGGCTGCGGTTTCAGTCTGGTTTTTTGCCTTCTGTACATACGGCAATGCAGGCTGGATGCGCGAAATTATGTGTACTCACATTTGCCCTTACGCTCGTTTCCAGTCGGCCATGTTTGATAAAGATACCTTTACCGTGACTTACGATGCCAAACGTGGCGAAAACCGTGGTCCACGCGCCCGTAAAGACACTGAATACAAAGCCAAAGGTTTAGGCGATTGTATCGACTGTAACTTGTGTGTGCATGTCTGCCCTACTGGCATCGACATTCGTAACGGTCTGCAGTATGAGTGCATTAACTGTGGTGCCTGTATAGATGCTTGTGACGATACCATGGATAAAATGGGCTACGCCAAAGGCTTAATCAGCTACACCACAGAACATAGTCTGGAAGGCAAAACTACCAAAGTAGTGCGTGGCAAGTTAGTCGGCTACTTTATGGTGTTAGTCGCTGTATGTGCGGCCTTTGCCTGGACCTTAGTGGTGCGGAAACCCGTGGTGATGGACATAGTTCGCGACCGTGGCTCTTTGTTCCGTGAAACCGACGAAGGGTTAATTGAAAACACCTACACCTTAAAAGTCATCAACAAGTCGCAGTTGGAGCAAACCTATCAATTGTCGGTAGAAGGTTTGGATCAAGCACAGTGGTTAGGTGAGAAAGAACTGACCATCAAAGGGGGTGAAACAGCCAACCTGCCAATCAGCTTGTCGCTAGACCCTGTTGATGCGAAGAAATCCGTGCTGGAAATTGAGTTTGTGCTGCAAGACAGCGACGAGCCGGATATCCGCTTAACTCAAGGCAGTAAGTTCTTTTCATCACGCTAAGTTTTTAAAAGCGTTAGACTAGGGAGCTTCGGCTCCCTATTTTTTTAGGCTAATTAGCTGTCATTACCAAACGGAATTCCATGAGCACTTTTGATTTCTCTACTTTAAGTCCGGATTTAATGCTGGATGCGTTGTTTCATTATGGCTTTGATGTCAGCTCTGGTTTATTACAACTAAACAGCTTTGAAAACAGAGTCTGTCAGTTTAGAGATGATGATCGTAAAAGTTGGGTGGTGAAGTTTTACCGGCCCGAGCGCTGGAGCTTAGAACAACTGAACGAAGAGCATCAGTTTGTGCGTGAACTGGCTGAAATTGAAGTGCCGGTGGCTGAAGCTGTTGAGCGGGATGGCCAGCAAGTGTTGTCTTATGGCGGCTTTTATTTATCCGTTTTCCCAAGCCGGGGTGGCCGCACTTTAGAGCCTGACAACGATAATCAAATGCTGCAACTGGGGCGTTTTTTAGGCATGGTGCATCAGGTGGGCGCAGCGCGGCCTTTTATCCACAGACCGACCATCAACCACCAGACTTTTTTGCTCGACAGCCAGCAAAGCTTGCTGCAGTCGGGCCTTATTCCGCCATCATTGGAAAAAGATTATCAGGCCATGATGCAACAATTGTGCGACAAGGTCGGTCCTTTGTATAAGCCGGAAAAAATCCGGCGGGTGCATGGCGACTGCCATATAGGCAATTTGCTGTGGCACGACGACAGACCTTTGTTGCTGGACTTTGACGACAGCCGCAATGGCCCTGCAGTGCAGGACTTGTGGTTATTGCTGAACGGCGACAGAGTGGAGCAAACTTACCAGCTGTCGTTATTGTTGGAAGAGTATGAACAGTACTGCGATTTTGACCATAAAGAGCTGCGTCTGATAGAACCCTTGCGTGCTATGCGTATCTTGTCTTATATGGCCTGGATAGCAAAAAGGTGGAGCGATCCGGCTTTTCCAAAGAACTTTCCATGGTTCAGCACAGACCAATACTGGCAGCAACAATTGCGGGCACTGGATGAACAGCTGAAATTCTGTGACCAGAGCCCACTTTCTCTGATGCCTCAGTGGTAAGATTTTGTTAGAGTAGTGGCAGTTTTATTCCAAGGAACATTCGAATAATGAAAAAGTTAACAGCGTTGTTAGTAGGTGCATTGTTATTACCTGTGGCAGTTTTTGCCGCTCAGTTTGAAGAAGGTAAACACTACGAAGTAGTTTCTGAGCAGGCGACAACCAAACCTGAAGTGAAGGAATTTTTCTCTTTTTATTGTCCTGCCTGTTTTGCATACGAGCCTAAAGTACAAGCTTTGGCGAAACAGTTGCCAGCTGGTGTTGAGCTGAAAAAGGTGCATGTCGACTTTTTACAGCACGCATCTCCGGAAATTCAGGTGACTTTAGCCAAAGCTTATCTGGTGGCAAAAAATCTGGGTAAAGGTGATCAGGTGGCCAGCTCATTTTTTAACCATGTGCATGTTGACCGTAAAAGCTTCGCCAATGATGACGATATCAAAGCAGTAGTTGTGGCTCAGGGCGTTGACGCAGACACCTACGATAAAGCCATCAAAAGCTTTACTGTAGCTGGCGGTGCTAAACAAATGAAAAAAGAACAGGATGCTTTATCAGGCCGCCGTGTATTAACAGGTGTACCAACCTTTATTGTGAACGGTAAATACAAAATTCTGAATCAGGGCCTGAGCCGTGAAAATCAGGATGAAGAATTTAAGCAGTTAGTGAATTTTTTACTGACTCAATCTTAATTAGAAGGCGTTCCTTATGTTTAAAAAATTACTGGCTGCTTTAATTTTTGCTCCTGTAATAGCTTTTGCTTCTGCAGCTGCCCCTGTGCAGTTTCAGGAAGGTGTGCATTACGATGTAGTCGCAGAAAAAGCGACGACTAAACCTGAAGTTTTAGAGTTCTTTTCCTTTTATTGCCCACACTGCAAAGCTTTTGAACCTTTTGCTCAGGCACTGGATAAGAAACTGCCTAAAGGTGTCAGCTTGACTAAACACCATGTCGACTTTTTGCCTGTGGCTCCACCTGAATTACAACAGTCTTTAGCCAAGGCTTATGTTGTGGCAAAAAATGCAGGTCAGGGTGATCGTATTGCTGATGTAATCTTTGACTATCTGCATAATCAACGCGCCAGCTTTAGCAGCGAACAGGATATTCGCAACCTGTTGGTGGTAAATGATGTTCCTGCCATGTTGTTTGACTCAGGTATGGTCAGTCAGGCTGTGAATGATGAAGTTGCAGCGATGAAAAAGAGTCAGGATCATTATTCTGAAGCTAAAGTGCTCAGAGGTGTACCTACTTTAATTGTGAACGGTAAATACCAGGTGAAGTTTTCTGGTTTAAGCCAGCAGAATTTCCAGCAGGATTTAGACGCGGTAGTGGCTTATCTGTTAGCGAAAAAAGACTAACCAACCTTTTATCATTCCAGCTAGAAAAAGACCGGCGTTGTGGAAACAGGCCGGTTTTTTATTTTTACAGTTCCTGCCGACATTGTTGCGAACTATTCGCAATTGAAATGGTCTAGATGACATCAATTCTCAATTGGGGGTGTCGTATGGAACAATGGCAACAGATCATCGCTCAAGGCAACAGGGCTTTTACGGAACGGCATTTAACGGCGGCAGCCAGCTTTTACCGTCAGGCTATATCGGATGTCTGGCCTATTTGGTATCACTGCGCTTTTGTTTGTTGTCCACCAGAATTGAGCCGTGAAGAAGCGTCGTTACCGACCTTTTGTTTATCTATTTCTATTCAGAATCTGGCTGAAACTTATGCGCAGCAGCAACGCTGGCGCCGTTGCCAGACTACGTTGCGGCATGGCTTAAACTGGTTTGAACAAATGCTGCAGCGTTTGGATGGTGATCATCCGGCCAGTATTGCGGTATTGCAGGAATCGGCCAAGCTCAGGGCTGAATATCAGGCGGTGTGCAAAAGATACAGGCAGTGGCAGTTATCGCGTTTACCTGCCAGCCGTCAGTATTTACATTAAAAAACCCGGCTCCTGTTAAGCCGGGCTTGATATTACTGATGTTGTTATCGGCCCAAGGCTTTAGCTACGCCAGCGCCATAAGCCGGATCAGCTTTAGTGCAGTTGGCAATATGCCTGTCCTGAATATCTTTGGATACACCAGCCAGATTGGCTGCTGTATTGGCAAACAGGAACTGTTGTTTTTCCGGCGTCATCAACCGGAATAAATTGCCAGGTTGTTCGTAATGATCGTCATCAACATAATGATCGTAACGATCTGCCGCGCCTGTCATCGCCAAAGCGGGTTCGGCATATTCAGGCCTGTTATCCCATACTCCTTTTGAATTGGGCTGATAGCTGATAGTGCCACCTAAATTACCATCTGTACGCATCTGGCCGTCTCTGTGGTAGCTATGGAAAGGGCAGCGTGGGGCATTAACCGGTATATGGTTAAAGTTCACACCTAAGCGATAACGCTGGGCGTCTCCATAAGAAAATAACCGCGCCTGTAACATCCTGTCCGGTGAAAAACTAACGCCTGGTACTACATTGGCCGGTGAAAACGCCGCTTGCTCTACTTCAGCAAAGTGGTTTTCCGGGTTTTTATTCAGCTCCATCACGCCAACTTCATGCAGCGGATAGTCTTTATGTGGCCAGACTTTGGTTAAATCAAAAGGATTATGTTTATGAGTAGCGGCTTGCTGCTCAGTCATGATCTGCACTTTTAAGGTCCAGCGCGGATAATCACCTGCTTCTATGCAGTCGTACAAATCGCGTAAATGGCTTTCTCTGTCTTTACCTATCACCAGCTCAGATTCTTCAGCACTCAGGTTTTTAATACCCTGGTGAGTGTGAAAATGGAATTTCACCCAATATCTTTCATTGGCGGCGTTAATAAAACTAAAGGTATGGCTGCCAAAACCATGCATATGACGGTAGGTGGCCGGAATACCTCTGTCGCTCATCACTATAGTCACCTGGTGCAAGGCTTCAGGTAATAAAGTCCAGAAGTCCCAGTTGTTTTCGGCACTGCGTAAGCCTGTGCGCGGGTCTCGTTTTACTGCGTGGTTTAGGTCAGGGAAACGCATAGGATCACGAAAGAAAAATACCGGCGTATTGTTGCCGACAATATCCCAGTTGCCTTCTTCGGTATAAAACTTCACAGCAAAACCACGAATATCCCGCTCAGCATCAGCCGCACCACGTTCACCTGCGACAGTGGAAAAACGCAAAAACAGGTCAGTCTTTTTACCTATTTGAGAAAATATCTTCGCTCTGGTGTAACGGCTGATGTCGTGAGTGACTGTGAAGGTGCCGTAAGCACCAGCGCCTTTGGCATGCATACGCCGCTCTGGAATTACTTCGCGGTCAAAATGGGCCAGCTTCTCTAAAAGCCAGATATCCTGCAATAAAGCCGGGCCGCGTGGGCCGGCAGTCATGGTATTGGTATTGTCCGGAACCGGGGCGCCTGTGGCATTGGTTAAAGGGGGTACCTTGCTCATTAAAATTCTCCGTCTGCAAAACAAATAAACACTCTGTTGGTGTGGATGTCTCTGGCTCCGGCCAGACTGCAGACCTGTAAAACTATAGCCAGATTTTATAAAGCAGGTGCAAGTTGTTTGAGCAAAAAGAGAGTTTTTAACGCAGTTGCCATTTGCCTTGTTGTAGTTGCAGGCTCTGAAGCTTTTGATCTTCCTCACCATTGTGGTAATGCAACCGGATAAATTCCACTTTATCCGGGCTGACCCAACGTACATCCAATGGATTCCAGGGTTGTATTCTGTTGTCGTCGCCGCTAAGCACCATTTCAGCATAAAGCTTGTGATTACGAATACGGTAAATCACCACCAGATTGGCATTTTCTTTATCTGAACGGGCTTCGGAATAGACCAGTAAACGTTTGTTGTCCGGCGATAACAGCGGAAAGCCGTTGATTTGGGTTTGTAAGCCAGTTTGAGTATTGATCAGATAAACGCTGCGGCCCCTGTATTCAAATACCCAGACGACAGCCAGTTGGGCTGCTTCTAAATAGGAAACTAAATAAGGTTGAGTGTCCTCGTCGGTTTTTTCTTTAAAAATAGGAAAAGCTAAAGCACCTGCTTTGGTTTGCAGATGCAAAAAATTGCTGTTGCGCTGGACCTGAAAGGGGACTTTGGGTAATAAGTCCTCTTCCAGTTCTTCAGCGCAGGAGCGTTCCAGTTCCACTTCAAACTCACATGCCATTGCAGTCGTCGCAATAGCACTGCAAAACAACCAAAACAGGAACGACAATGCAGTTTTTTGCAGTAAGCTGATGTTAGACATCAGGAGTTTTCCTCGATTGACTAAAGTATTCGATCAGTCCTGTGGCTTAGTTTAGGTAAATTTGCATCCTAGTCATCACTATTTCATCTGAAAAGACTAAAAACTAAGCTGAATGAACATATCAGGGAGAGGTTATATGGCAGAGCGACAAAAAACAGTATTGATCACAGGTGCAAATCGCGGCATCGGATTTGCAATAGCTAAAACCCTGGTACAGCAAGGTGGTTTTCAGTTGCTGCTGGCCGCCCGTCATCAAAAAGATGCCGAGGAAGCCGTTGCTTTGTTGGGCTCTGGTATAGCACTTCGACTGGATTTAACCGACCCTTTACTGCTGGAGCAAAAAGCTCTGCAGATTGAGCGTCAGTATGGTCCTGTTGATGTATTAATTAATAATGCCGCCATGCTGCATTCCACTGAAGTACAGCATACCCATGCCGAAGATTTACTCCAGAGTTTGTCGGTTAATACAGTAGCGCCTTTTATGCTTTGTAAGGTGTTTGGTCACTTGATGAAACAGCGGGGTTATGGCCGTATTGTCAATGTTTCATCCAGTTGGGGCAGCTTTGCTGAAGGGCTGGAAGGTCCGGCTTGTTATGCCATTAGTAAAGCCGCGCTGAACGCAGTCACTGTAAGCTGTGCCCGTGAATTTATGCCAGAAGTGAAAGTAAACGCTGCTTGCCCTGGTTGGGTGCGTACCCGTATGGGTGGAGAAGCCGCTGATTTAAGTCCGGAGCAAGGGGCTGAAACACCAGTCTGGCTCGCCACCTTAGGTGACGATGGCCCGACCGGTGCATTTTTCCGCAATAAAACCCAGATTGACTGGTAGTTGTATCTGGCTGTGTTGGCTTAGAAATCCTGCACAGCCGGACGTAGAACTATTTCGTTAATATCTACGTCTTTAGGTTGTTCTATGGCATAAGCCACAGCTCTTGCCACTGAATCTGCCGGAATCGCCATCTGATAGAAGTTACCGACAAATTCAGCGCTTTGCTGATGGCTACTGCCGTGCTTCAGTTCAGAATCTACGGCTCCAGGCAGGATAGTGGTAGTACGGATAGCTCCACCTACTTCATGGCGCAAGCCTTCGCTGATTGCCCGAACCGCAAACTTAGTGCCGCTGTACACTGTGCCACCAGGGCTGAACACTTTAATGCCTGCTACGGACGAGATATTAATAAAATGACCGGATTGTTGCTGCTCAAATACAGGTAAAGCTGCGGCTATGCCATACAACACACCTTTGATATTGATGTCGATCATCCGATCCCATTCATCTGTTTTTAATTCACTGATAGGGGCAATAGACATCAAACCTGCATTATTGATCATGACATCTACCTTGCCAAAACGACTGACACCCAGTTGCACCAGAGCCTGCACTTCGCTGGCTTTAGTGACATCCGTCACCAGATAAGCTGCTTGCCCACCTTTGGCTTCGATCGTGGCTGCTATCTGTTGCAGTTTGTCTTCACGGCGTGCACCTAATACCACTTTGGCACCCAGACTGGCCAGGTGGTAAGCCGTGGCTTCACCCAAACCGCTACTTGCGCCTGTGATCACTACTGTTTTTCCTGAAATATTCTGACTCATGGTTTTGTCCTCAGTCGGGTTGCAGATAGTTAATTTCGACCTGGTCAGTATGAAGTGATAGACAAATCCAAAAAATGGAAATATTTTGATTTTATAATTCCTTATTTTGGAATAATTAATGCTAAACAAAGTTGAATTACTGCGAATTTTTTGCACCGCTGCGCAAAGCGATAGTTTTAAGGCTGCTGCTGTCCGGCTGCATATTTCCCCGCAGGCGGTCACCAGAGCTGTGCAGCAATTGGAGCAAAGTACAGGTGAGGTGTTGTTTCATCGCAGTACCCGTCATATCAAACTCACAGGTTTTGCGGAAAATTTTTTGCTACAGGCACAGGCCAGCCTGGCCCAGTTAGATGGCTTGTTTCAGAAACATCAGCCAACTCAGCAGCAGAGTATTGCAGGTTTGGTCCGTGTTGCGGCTCCCAAAGTTTTGCGGCCAGTGCTGATGCCGGTATTTACTACCTTGGCGCAACGTCATCAGGCATTACAGCTGGATCTGCGTTTTTCCGACCAAATTGCGGATGTAGTGGATGAGCAGATCGATGTTGGAGTAAGGATTGGTTCGGTACGGGATAATAGCTTTATCGCCCGCACTGTGGCTCAGGTTGGCTTGTATCTAACGGCCAGCCCATCTTTGCTGGCAACTTATGGTAAGCCTGCTGATCTGGAACAATTGGCGTTGATGCCGGTCACTCAGTTGATGGACAGAGCAACGGGAAGACCATGGCATTGGTATTTCAGAGACGGTGCTTTATGGTCGCCAAAGCGTAGCAGCTTTATCGTTGATGATGCGGAGGCCGAAGTTGAAGCAACCCTTGCCGGACTGGGTGTATCGCAATTGGCATCCTATAGCGCTATCCAGCATATCCGCAGTGGTGCTTTGGTGCGTTTATTGCCTGAACTGGAGCCAAAAGCCTGGCCATTATCCGTCTACAGACCACAACGTGGGCCTGTGTCGGAGCGGGTCAGGTTAGTGGTTGATAGCCTTGTTCAGACGCTGAGTGACAGGGAAATATTCCCTGAATTCCCCTAATTTTACTCAGGCACATGAATACGTGCTTTCACGTACTTAAGCTGCGCCACTATGGTGAAGGTCATAATCACCAACAAAGACCAGGAGCTCCATTTGCCGACATGCACCACAGACCAGGCACCCAGCTGATTTGGGTAACTCCATAAGCCCATAAAAGTGCTGATGTTTTCCGCAAGCCAAATAAAAAAGCCTACTAAAACAAAACCAAGCAATAAGGGCATCTGCCGCTCTTTTTCCAGTGGATGGTAATAAACGACAGTTCTTGCATACAAACCTAAAGTAATAGCGGCCAGATACCAGCGGTAATCACCAATGTAATGATGGCTGAAAAAATTCAGGTAAATCAGTGAAGCAATCAGAGCGGCCATCCAATAAGGTGGATGATGCCGCACCCGTAGCTCCATTAAACGCCAGATTTGAATAATGTAACTGCCGACCGCCGCATACATAAAACCGGCAAAAAGGGGCACACCTAATACTTTAGAAAACGCCGGATCAGGGTAACTCCAGGACTGAATAGCGCCGGAGGTTTTAAAGACTTCCAAAGCAAAACCAACCAGATGAAACAAGCTGATGGCTTTGGCTTCATCCCAGGTTTCCAGTTTGGCCCAGACCATCCAGATTTGGATCAGCAGTGCCAGCAGCAACAGCACATCATAACGACTGACGCCCGCTACCCCTTCCCGCGGGACCAGCAAAACAGAGAGAAAAAACAAGCCAACAAATAAACAGGCCCGGGCCTGCTTGATACCAAAAAATAAAAACTCCCAACAAAACCGCTGTACGGATGAACTGTCTGTTGGTGCTCTAACGGACATAAGCCATTGATCGAATTTATTAAACTGCAACGACATCCGGCGCATATCCTTATGATTTCAGAGCTTTGGTGTTAAGCCACGCTAAAGCCTGAGTCAGATAAAATCAAGATCTGGCCAGTACTATCTTGTCTGATGTCTGGGTATTGTTTTTGTCCTGCAACAGCTGAACGAACAAGGCAGAAACCCAACCAGCTGCGGTTGGCTGCTGATCGCTGTTCCGGTATTGCCGTACACTAAAGTGATAGATAATTTGAGGGCAAAAATTTTCTGATGATTCTGTTTCAGCGTTTTCTTTTCTTATGGATAGTTTTAATGGCTCTGGCCATTGGGCCAGTTCAGGCGCAAACCAGCGGCTGGGTCAAGGCCAGTCATTTAAAAGCTGAACTAGTCAGTGATCATCAGGACGTGCGGCCAGGCCAAAGCCTGAAGCTGGCGCTGCATTTTATTCCGGATGACCATTGGCATACCTACTGGCAAAACCCCGGTGATTCAGGCTTAGCCACCAGCATAGAATGGGATTTACCCGATGGCGTAGAGGCAGGCGCTATTCAGTGGCCCGCTCCAATGGCCATCTCAGTGCCTCCGCTGGTGAATTATGGCTTTGAAGGTCCGACTATTTTGGTGTCGGAACTGCGTATTCCTGCTGATTTCAAAGGCTCTCAACTACAGATCAAAGCCAAAGTGGACTGGCTGGTCTGTAAAGAGATTTGTATTCCGGCCGATGCCAGTTTTGAGCTGAACTTGCCTGTGACTCAGACCGCAATGCAGGCCAACGACTACTTGGCGCTTTTTGAACAAGCCACACAAAAACAGCCAAAACTGCTGCAGTTAAAAGGCCGTTATGATGTGCAAAACCAGAAATTTTCTGCTGCTGTGCAGATGCCGGAAGATTTAAAAGTATCTGCCTTTTTTGTCTCTGCGCCTGAGCTGGTCGATCACGCCGCACCTCAGCAAATTGATTGGGTGGATGGCGAATTATTATTACGTCAGCAGCAAAACACCTACTTTAGCCAGACTCCATCCCAGTTTGATTTGGTACTGAATACGGCCGCAGGCCCTGTATTACTGCAATTGCAACATGAAAGTGCTCCACAGATCTCTGAAGTTACTTTGGCAAGTTTCAGCCTGCTGGATTGGTTGGGGATGCTGGTGCTGGCCGCTTTGGGTGGCTTGATCCTGAATTTAATGCCCTGCGTATTTCCTGTGTTGTCTTTAAAAGCGCTGAATTTGGTCAATAACCAGAATTCGACCCAACAAATCAAAGCTGAAGCTTTATGGTATAGCGCTGGAGTGGTGCTTAGTTTTGTGTTGTTAGCTGCTTTGTTGCTGTTGTTCAGAGCCGCAGGCCAAGCGGCTGGCTGGGGTTTCCAGCTGCAAAATCCGCTGGTAGTTGGCGTACTGGCATATGTGCTCTTTGTATTGGGTTTAAGTTTGTCCGGTGTAGTGCAGTTGGGTTTAGGCTGGATGAATTCAGGCCAACAACTGACCCAACAGCAAGGTCATAAAGGCTCGTTTTTTACCGGTGTGTTGGCTGTAGTAGTGGCCAGCCCATGTACGGCGCCATTTATGGGCACAGCTTTAGGTTATGCCGCAACTCAGCCTGCTTTAGCGGCTTTGGCTATTTTTGCGGCTTTGGGATTGGGTATGGCATTACCTTTCCTGTTATTAGCCTGGTGGCCGGGTTTTGCTGCTTTATTACCTAAACCCGGCCTTTGGATGGAAAAGCTGAAGCAATGGCTGGCTTATCCATTGTATTTAAGTGCGGTCTGGCTGTTGTGGGTTTATGGTCGCCAGCAAGGGTTAGATGCCTTAGCTCTGGCTTTAGTGGGGCTGGTATTGGTTGGGGCTGCCTGTTGGTTATGGGGGCAACAACAACTGCAGCAGGCAGGAAAAATAAGTAGTCTGCTCGCATTGATACTGCTGCTGGGTGCCTTTGCATTGTTATGGTATCCGCAGCCTGCTACGCAACAGGTTACACAAACTGATCATGCTGAGGTCTGGTCGGAGCAACGCTTAAAACAACTGGTGCAGGAAGGTCAGCCTGTACTGGTCAATATGACAGCCGACTGGTGTATTACCTGTTTAGTCAATGAGCGTGTGGCCCTGGACACAGACAGCAGCAAAGCCGCTATGGTTTTATATGGGCTTAAATATCTCAAGGGTGATTGGACTAACAAAGATCCAGCCATCAGTGCGTATTTACGGCAGTTTCAGCGCGACGGTGTGCCTTTGTATGTGTTGTATTGGCCTGGACAGCCGCCTGAAGTGTTGCCACAAATTTTAACGCCGGATTCATTACGTCAGGCGTTGGAGCAATTGAGCAGTAAACAACCCTTAATTACCAGTCAATAGCCACAGGAGTTAAACCATGAAACTCAAGCTTGCTTTAAGTTTATCTGCATTATTTTTTGCCGGCTCTTTGTTTGCCGCCCCCCAGGTAGGTCAGGCTGCACCAGCCTTTAATCTGACTGACAGCAAAGGCAAAAGCCATTCGTTAGCCGATTTTTCCGGTAAAACCGTAGTGCTGGAATGGACCAATCACGATTGTCCTTTTGTGGTGAAACATTACAGCGGTAATATGCAAAGTTTACAAAAACAATTTGGTACAGACGATGTGGTCTGGCTGACCGTAATTTCGTCAGCGCCAGGCAAGCAGGGTCATGTCACAGGAGCTAAAGCTGATGAACTGACCAGCAGCCGCAATGCAATGCCGGACGCTGTACTCTTTGATGAGACAGGTGTTACAGGCAAAGCTTATGACGCCAAAACTACCCCTCATATGTATGTAATTGATAAAAAAGGGGTATTGCAATATATGGGCGGTATCGACAGCATTGCGTCTGCTAAAGTGGATGACATCGCCAAAGCCACTCCCTATTTTTCTGATGCTTTAACCGCTGTATTAGCTGGTAATCCGGCTAGTCCGGCAGTGACTAAACCATACGGCTGTAGTATCAAGTACTAAGTACGACGGGTATATTGTGTCTCGCAGGAAGCCGCCTTAATCAGCGGCTCTTTCTTTGCCTCAATAAAAATCCGGATTTACTCTTTTACCCCTGCGTTAAACAAGGTATAAGTGCGCAATGAAAACTCCAAAACGCATTCAACCCCTGATCGACGAAGGTCTGGTGGATGAAGTACTCAGGCCACTGATGAGTGGCAAAGAAGCCTCCGTATACGTGGTACGTTGCGGGGACGATATTCGCTGCGCCAAAGTTTATAAAGATGCCAGTCAGCGCAGCTTTAAAAAAGCAGTGCAGTATCAGGAAGGTCGTAAAGTACGCAGTTCCAGACGAGCCCGGGCTATGGAAAAAGGTTCGAGTTTTGGTCGTGAGCAAGCAGAAGAAAGCTGGCAAAACGCTGAAGTGGACGCTTTATACAAACTGGCCGATGCTGGTGTACGGGTGCCTGTGCCTTATGGCTGTTTTGACGGCATTTTGCTGATGGAATTGATTTTAGACGCCGAAGGTGATGTTGCCCCTCGTTTAAATGATATTCAGCTGACAGCAGAACAAGCCCGGCGCGACCATAAAACCATGATGCAGGATATTCTGCGCATGTTATCTGTGGGTTTAGTGCACGGCGACTTATCCGAATTTAACGTACTGCAGGACCCACAAGGCCCTGTCATTATCGACTTACCGCAAGCCGTAGACGCTGCTGCGAATAACAACGCGCAGTGGATGCTGGAACGGGATGTCAATAATATCACCCAATATTACGCTCAGTTTGCACCTGAACTTGCTGCCACTAAATATGCCAAAGAAATCTGGGCCTTATTTGAAGCCGGTAATTTAAATCCAAATACAGAACTGACAGGCGAGTTCGCTGAAGCAGAACAGGCCGCTGATGTTGGCGCTGTGCTGGATGAAATCAACGCTGCTTTTGCTGAAATGCAGGAACGCAAAGAACGGCAACAGGCCGCCAATGAACCGGATTAACAACGCCTGATACTTCAGGTGGGGGAGCAGGATATGTTGGTGAAACAAGCAGACAGCTTAGTGTTGCTGATTGATATGCAGGAAAAACTGGCTCCGGTGATCGATCAAGGCAAAGAAGTTGAACAAGCCGCAGCCTGGGTATTACAAATCGCGGTGCAGCTTGGTGTGCCTATCCTTGCCACCGAACAGTATCCACAGGGCTTAGGTGTCACTTTGCCTGCTTTGGCTGAGTTGGTACCTGAAGACTGCGTGATGGAAAAAATCCATTTCAGTGCTTTGCGTGAACCTCTGATTGCTGAGCGTTTAAAACTAAGCGGCAAAACCCAACTGGTGATTATTGGCACTGAAACTCATGTTTGTGTGCTGCAAAGCGCTATGGATGCGTTAGCTGCTGATTATCAGGTGTTTATAGTTGAAGAAGCTGTAGGCTCGCGTACTGAACAAAACCGTCAGTTGGCTTTATTGCGTTTACAGCAGGCTGGTGCACAAATTATCAGTAAAGAAATGCTGGCTTTTGAGTGGCTGGATAAAGCTGGTACAGATAATTTCCGAACCATCAGCAAAGGCTGGATCCGCTAGAGTGATAGTGCGGTGACCTTGTTATGTTAAAGCTACTGACAGTTTCATTCTGGCGTTTATTGGCCTGCATTAGTTTGCTGCTGGGTTTAATAGGCGTGGTGTTGCCAGGTTTACCTACAATACCTTTTTTGCTGGTGTCTGCCTGGTCTGCAGGTAAAGGCTGGCCACGTTTAGAAATCTGGTTATTAGAGCACCCCAGCTTTGGTCCACCGCTTAAAGGCTGGCGTGAACATGGCGCTTTACCACGTAAAGCCAAATATCTGGCGACTGTGATGATGTCCTTGTCGGTGGTTATGTTGCTGTTATCCACCGCGCCCTTCTGGCTTAAACTTGTGTTACCTGCTTTTCTTTGTTGTGTTGCCATTTGGTTGTGGCGTCGCCCTGAAGTCTGATTTTTTCCTTTTAAATCAACAATTTAAAATTTGACAGCTTTAAAGTTACACACTAATTTGTTTACATAATTTTAAACAAAGGAGTGTGTGATGGAGTTAACTTTAAGTCAATTGCGGCAAAGTTTTGAACAAAGAACAAACCGATCTATGTCTATGCCACTGGCAGGCACAGTGTTTTGGTCTGTGGTGCTGGGGCTGAGTTTTGTTTTGCCTTATAACACCGCCTTGCTGGTAATGTTGTTTGGCTCAGGCTGTATTTTCCCGCTTGCTTTGTTATTTGCCAAATGGCGCAACGAAGACTTTTTTATGAAAGGCCATGGCTTGGGCAAGTTGATGTTAACTGGCGTGATTATGGCCAACTCACTCTGGGTTTTGCATCTTATTCTGCTGTTCGTCCAGCCTAAACTGGTGCCTTATAGCCTGGCCTTAGGTTTGGCTATCCACTGGCCTTTATATGGCTGGGTTATTCAACACAGTTTGGGTTTGCAGCATTTATTAATGCGGGCTTTTGGTCTTTTTGCCGCGTTTTTATGGTTGCCACTGAATTCTATAGCTGCCGCGGCTCTGGTCACTGTGATTTGTTATCTGATCACGCTAGTACAAATGCAGCGCCGTGTGGTGGATGTCGGCTGATATAGATTTGTAATTCGGGCAGACGACCCGTAGGGGCGGGGTTTATCCCCGCCCGTCTATTCGTTTAGGCCAAATCCAGGCTTTATCCCCGTCCGTGCATCGGGTTAAGTCAAATCGCAATAAAAGTTTATCCCTGCCAGAGCTCCAAACCCCCATACTGCACCAAAGTGTTATGTTGAATTTTTGTACATTCTTCTATGGTTAATCCGCTTATTAACCGAGGAAAATCTATGAAAACAATAACAAAGTACATCCGTGGTTTAGTTCTGAAGTTAGTGTCCTGCCTGCTGCTGTTTAGCCCACTATTACAGGCGGCTTGTCTGGATGCTGTAGTGCTGGTGCATGGCAATACGGCGGCGCCGTCCAGTTGGAACAATACCTATAACCTGTTGCTCACCAAAGGTTATACGCCAGCTGATATCTACAGGCCCAGCTGGGGCAGCAGTAGTTGTGCCGCTTGTAATGATCACAATGGCTCTGAAGAAACACCAGTGCGGATCGCTATTCAAAATGCGCTGGCCACTTCCTGCACCGGCAAAATTGATGTGATAGGGCATTCGATGGGCGCTACTCTGGCGGCGCAACAAATTACTAAACTGGCTGTGCATAATCAGGTGGATGCTTTTGTTGGTGTCGCCGGAGCCTTCCGTGGTTTATTAAGTTGTGGGGTTTATCCGTGGAATGTGATCACCAGCACTTGTGGTGCTTATGGCTTGTCGGTCGGAAGCCCTTTTCTGGATGATTTATATGGTGTGCGTTTTGGCAGCAGAGTGTATTCCATCAAAAGTAATATCGACCAGGTTGTCTGCTCTTCGGGCTCCTGCTTAGTCTATGGCGTGCATAGCAGTAGTATCTGGGGGCAGGACGGCACTTATACTTATGCAACCGGACATTTTGGCTTGCAAACTGATACTGCGGCTAAACAGTATGATTTGATTAAATAAAACTGCGGGCGGGGTTTATCCCCGCCCGTCTATCCAACGAAAACTTAAAACTCAGGCTGAAAATGAAAGGCCACTGCGATACGGTTCCAGCTGTTGATGGTGACGATGAGCGCAGTCAGGTTCAAAATTTCCTGCTCTGAGTATTCTGCTGCAACAGTAGCGTAATCCTGATCAGACACACCTTTACCTGCCACTAAAGTTAAAGCTTCAGTCCAGATCAAAGCAGCTTGTTCACGGGCTGTAAACGCTGATTTCACTTCCTGCCATGACGGCAACACATCCAGTCTATGTTGTTGTTCACCGTCTTTTCTCGCTTCATTGGCATGCATATGCTGGCAAAAGGCGCAGCCATTGAGTTGGGAAGCACGAATTTTCATTAAGTGGATCAGGCTTTTATCAAGACCAGAATCTTCGGCTGCTTTGGCCAGGCCAACCAAATGCTGCACTATGGCTGGTTGAGCTTTATAGACTTGAGTACGGCTGATACGTTCTGACATAAACACCTCCATTGGTTGAGGCGTCCAGTGTACAAAGAGCTTATCCGGCAGAATTGGACAATTGCGACATCTTGCGTTTTTTATACTGACCCGGGGTTTGGCCTGTGGTGCGGACAAAATGCTGATGCATATGAGCCTGATCATAAAAACCCGCTTGTTGTGCCACACTGGCTAAATCACTCAGCGGGTTCTTGCTGATTAAAAATCTCGCCAGTTTTACTTTAAACAGCAGTTGTAATTGCGCAGGCGATAAACCTGTTTCCAGCTTAAACAGCCGTTCAAACTGTCGGCGGCTTTTTGGCAGCTGATGATATAGATGTTGCAGATCAGCAGCGGGTTGTTGTAACAGTTGCAGGCTTTTTTGCACCAGGCTGGTGTTGGTAATCATCCGCTCAGCAAGGTGCAATAACCAACATTCAACAGCTGTCATTTGAACAGGCAAATCGCTGCTGCTGGCTAATTGCTCTAACAGCCAGTCCAATCCGACCAGGTTGGATAGTCGTAAATCCAGTTGCTCTGTTGCCAGCTCGGTAGGGCTAATGCCCAATAACTGAAAAGCTCCGCTAGCATGAAAACGCACGCTGAGCTGATGCTGGCCTGCAGAAAAACAGCGTTGGCTTAGCTGTTGAGTGTACTGAAAATAGACAGCAGGCAGCTGGTTGGGGATAAAGTCGAAGGTCAGATTGCTGCCGCCATCCGGGTATAAAGCATGAGCTTGAGTGGTATCGGCCTGCTCTGGCACTTGCACAGCCCAATATAGCTGAACCCATTGTTGTAGTTGTAAACAAGGCTGACGCTGACTAAAACCCAAAGCAGACAGCTGGCTATTTTGTTGAAAAGCCAGCTGTTCCGGAGTGGGCTGAATGGTCATTGCTGTGATCAGAATTGATGTTTAATCGGCAATTTCAACGGCAACAGGCACCAACTGATACAAAGTGATGGCTTCAGTCACGCTGGCCGGATCAAAGGCTTGGCCTTGTTCTTCGGCTTTATGCGCCAGATATTCACGGGTGGATTCTAAATCCATTTCTATCGGATCCAGCTTACCACTGGCATAAGCCGTTTTACCTTTGGCGCTGACCGGAAACACCATATCGCCGTCTTTTACCTTAATGCGAAAAGTGGGTTGGTTAGCATCAGCAGCGAATTGCATCCAGCAGCCTTTTTTCTGACAGACAGCTTCCACTGTGCCTTTGACTGTCACTTGTTGCTGCAGATAACTTTGTGGTTTAGCCAGAATATCAGCGACCTCTACCAGCTTAGTTTTATCGACAACACCACCAAAACTAGTGGCTGCTGCGGTAAAAGTAAGCAGGGCCAGAGTTGTGCTCAAAAACAGCTTTTTTCGTAATTTCATCATTCACCTTGTTGGATAACCTGATAATTTTTAAGGATCAGTTGTTGAAACTCAGCCGAAATATCATGCCAGTCCACCAGATCCACCTTAATAGGTAAATCAGACTCTTCTAGTGCATCCTGTAGCTTAAAGACCTGGTTTGGTGGCAAAGCTTGTTTAGTGACCAAAACCAAATCTAAATCAGACCATGCTTTAGCCGTACCTTTGACTCTGGAACCAAAAGCCCAAACCCTAACACCAGGTACATGGCTGCTAAGCAGATGCTGCAATAGAGACAGCTGAGCATCCGACAGATTAAGCATTACGTTGCTGCAACCGCTTTAGCACAGATAAAGCCTGCGTTTCAAAACTCAAAGCGGCCTGATACACAACAGAAGCTTTGTCCTGATCATAAGTGTGAGACGTAATATTGCGTTGCCGCCTGAACTCAAACCAAAGCTCTGGGTCGTCCAGCAAACCTTTTTCCATAGCGGTACGAATTAAATCCCGAAAAGAGTATTGGTCTATATCGCTTAATGCCGCCGCATCTTGTTCCAACTGACGTTTAATCATTTTGACGCAAAGCTCATAACAGAACTCAAAGTTTTGGATCACACCAGCCACCACCAGACGCTTCTGACTGTCAGATAAGCTGGCGATAAAACTCTGATTTTTGCTGTCCTGCACTGCTTCAGACAAGGACTTGCAAGCCAAAACTAAAGCGGATAAATCCAGAATTTCCATAACAGACCCATCTGAATCAAGATAAAAGCATTACAGCAGTTACACCTTGTTTTAGCAATGTTTAGCCCGGCGTATAAGGGCCATAGCCTGGTAAGAGTGTAACCAGAGCCCGGCTTATCATAGACGGAAACACAGAGAGGTGATCTTCGTCGGCAATAATCTGGCTTTGGATCTGTAAGCCTGAGTAATTACGGCTTTTCAGGGTTTTCTCAAACAATAGCATGTCATCCACTATGCTCACTCTGTTGGCATAACGTGGCCCTGGTTTTATCTGTTCAAATTCAGCGGCATAGAGCTGCACCCTGGCTGTTAAATCTTTGTGTGTGGCCGCGTACTGCTGCTCCAGCTTGAACATTGTTTTATCGTCAAACCACAAGGATGGGCTGCTTAGAATATAGGTATCAAAAGTATCGGGCTGGGTCAGCAGGATTTGTGCACCTAATAGGCCACCATACGAATGACCAACAAAAAGCTTACGTTTGGGGTCTACCTGATAGTTATTTAATACAAAAGGGATCACTTGTTGTTGCAGATACTGGGCGTATAAAGCCGCGCCGCCATAAGCTTTAGCACTGAAATTTTCACCCGGTTTCTTTGCCCGCTTTAAGACATTAGTTGGGGTGTAATCCAGGCTGCGGCTATCTGTTGGGTTATCTCCCTGGGCGTAGGACAAACCTACAATGATAAAGTCTTCAATATTCTGACCTCCAGCGCCCAAACGGTTGCGGATACTACGGATCAGCGGAAAAGCGTAATTGGCATCAGACACAAAAAGTACCGGAAATTTCTTCTCTGTTTTGCCATAGGAAGGTGGCAGTTCAACCCAAACTTCGTAATGGCGGCCATTGCTTTGCGCTGGTAACTGATGCACCTGAGTATTAGGTAATTCCCAGGCCGGGAATTGTTCTTCTGCCGATAAGTTCAGGCTGAACAAGGCACACAAAACGATAAACCATCTCATATCGAATCCTTATGAATTATGAACTTAACACCTGTTGCCAGAACCATTTGGCTAAATCGCCTGTGATATCAGCTTCGGCATTGGTCAGCAGTACTAAACCTATGTCCTGCTCTGGTGAATAAGCGATATAAGGCCGGAAACCGTCCACTACACCACCGTGATAAAACAGTTTGTTTTCATCGTATTGGATCACCCGCCAGCCACGGCCATACCAGCTGGATACCTGCTTGAATTGTTGCCAAACCGGCCAGCGAGGTTTGCCTCGTAACCTCACCATAGGTTGTTGCAACTGCGCCAAAGCTTCAGCGCTGAATACACCAGGCTTATGACCCAGCATGGCTATCAGGTATTTGGCCATATCATTGACGCTGGCATTGACTCCTGCGGCTGGATTGACCCAATAAAAATTCGGGTCTATTTTGACCGGACGCCAGCCTTTACCGCCTCTTTTATGTGGCATGGCTTTGTTTTCAGTGGCTAAAAATGGTGCATAACCCACAGAGGCTGTGCTCATTTGCAGAGGTTTAAAAATACGTTCAGGCAGTAACTCTTCATAAGCTTTTCCGGTGCCACGGCTTAAAACCTGATCCAGTAAAGCAAACACAATATTCTGATAGCTGTAACAAGTACCAGGTTTACAGCCTGGCGCCAGCTCTTGAAACTTTGGCAAAATTTGTTCTGGAGTTTGTTTAGCTTCCAACAGGTTTTCATAAGCATGCGGCATTAAACCCGTGCTTTGGCTGAGTACCTGATCCACCTTAATTTGCCGGGTGGCAGCAGATGTTTTTAATTTAAATTCAGGTACATAGTTAATCAACGGCAAGTCTAAATTCACTTTGCCTTGCTGAGCGGCTAATACGCTGATGCCACCGGTAAAAGTTTTTGATACTGAGGCCAGCCGGAATACGGTATCGGCATCAATTTTTTCTGGCTTGCCCATAGCACGCACACCATAACTGCCAGTGGCAATAATCTGGTTACCACGCACTACCGCATAAGCACCGCCTGGCACTTTGGCTTTGTTTAGCTGCACCCTAAACTGCAAATCCAGCCCTTGCAGCAGTTCGGTTTGCTGAAACTGTGCTGAGGTTGAAAAAGCGCAGAGCAAGAGGCTGCATAAGGTGGTTTTTATAAATAATTTCATCAGGTTGCCTTAACTGCTACAACTTTAAATAAGGAGTTGGATCTTGCTGTTTGCCTTCGACCAGCAATTCAAAATGTAAATGTGGCCCTGTCACCCGGCCTGTCGATCCCACTTTGCCTATAGGCTGGCCCGGTTCTACTGTCTGGCCTGGTTTTATATAAAAATCATCCAGATGTGCATACAGCGTTTGATAACCATGGCCATGGTCAATCAACACAGCTTTGCCATATCTGTCATGTAAGCTTTTGGCATCCGCTATCAGCACTTTGCCTTTTTGCGCCGCTTTTACAGTAGCGCCACGTTTGGCACCAAAATCCAGCCCCTGGTGTGGGCGGTTTTTGCGAAACGGGTGTTTTTCACCATAAAAAGAGTTGATAGGCACTTTGCCAACCGGTAATACCCATTCTTGTGGCGGCGAGCTGAAGCTAAGCTGAGCACAGCCCACATTCAGCAGCAAAGCAGTGCTACATAAAACCGCTGTAGCGCGCCATTTTTGCCAGAAGGACAACACAGGAGCTGGCTGAAATAACTGCTGCAAACGTTGCTGATAAAAACTTTGGCTGGCATTGCTTTGAATAAAACCCGGCATCAGCGCTGGCATCTGCTCTGCCTGACTTTGCTTTAAGCTGCAAAGCAAGGTTTGGCCGTACAACAGCGCTTGCTCTGGCTGCTTTTGAAGTACAGCTTTGTCTACCGCCAATTCCATACTGCGAATAAAGGCCTGTTCAATCCGTCGTAATACCGGGTTAAACCAGCATAAAGCCACCAGAACCCTCAGTAGTAACAGCTGTTGTGGGTCGCGTCGTTGTAAATGCACCAGTTCGTGATCGAGCAATAACTGGCGCTGCTGCTCTGACATATCTTCTATATAAGCGGGCAACACCAATACCATGCGGTTCCAGCCGGCAACAAAAGGCGAAATAGCGGCCTGGGTTTGGCGAATTTCAAATTGACTGGGTAAGCATTCCAGTTGTGTTTTGTTGAGCAGCAAAGTCTTGTCTAAAGGTTCGGACAGCTGGATCAGCCGCTGCACCTGCTGCCATTGTTTAACTAAACGCCAAAGCGATAACAGGCTGATAATGGCAATCAAACTCAAGGCCATACGCCAGTAAAAGGCGGTCTCAATCGGAGGTTCTAGTAAAGACGGGTGTAGTGGCTGAGCCGTTAAAGCTTGCACCGAGCTGACCGTATCCAGCAGTAATACCGAAGGTACAGTCCAGTGCTGATACAGCTCCGGCATAGGCAATAAAGGTAAAAAACTTAAAGCCAGTAAACACCAATACAAAGCGGGCCAATGCTGCAAAGCGCTGAATTTCTTTAGCAAAAACTGACTGGAAAACCAAAGTAAACCAGACCAAAGGCTACAAAGCAGCAAGGACAACAACAATTGTTCAGCCATCTTAAGCCTCCCCATTGTTGATTGGAGCCTTTTGCTGCTGCGCTAAATCAGCCAGCAGTTTTTCCAAATCAGCCATTTCATCGGCATTCACCAGCTTGCTGTTGGCAAACATGGCCACGGGCAAAGGACCATTCAGCTCAAATACCCTGCGGGCAAAATCCTGCGCAAAAGCTGCCAGCGTTGGCATTTTATCCAGTAGCGCTTTATAGCTATTTTTATTGCCCAAAGTTTCACAAGCGACAAAACCTTTTTCGCCCATACGCTCCAGAGTTTTGCGGGTAGAAGAATAACCCCAGCCCAATACAGACTCCAGCTCATCATGCAATTCACGCGCAGTCAGAGGTTGTTTTAACCACAATAATTTCAGAATTTCCAGCTCAGGGGCCGTAGGTTGGTGCATAAAATGGAGTCTGTGATTTCACTATGCTTTTAGAGTGCGACAAATGTCACAGCAAGGTCAAGCAAAATCTGCGACATTTGTCGCGGTGGCGAGATAGTTGTTTGGGATCAGCTGCACGATCTTGACAATGTAACCTCATGGGTTACAATTTTGACATGATTAAGAACTTTAAACATAAAGGTCTTGAGCGCTTCTATAAAACAGGCAGTACGGCTGGCATAAAGGCCAAGCATCAGAATCGCCTGAGACTTATCCTGTCAAACCTTGATCAGGCGGAAGCCATAGATGATATGGATCTGCCTGGCCTTCGGCTGCATGAACTTTCGGGTGACCGGAAAGGTATTTGGTCTGTCACCGTGAATGGAAATTGGCGCGTCACATTCAGATTTGTTGGCCGGGATGCTGAAATTGTTAACTACGAGGATTATCACTAATGAGTATGCATAACCCGGCTCACCCTGGTGAGATTCTGAAAGAGCTGATTATTGAGCCTTTGGCTTTAACTGTGACTGATGTTTCGGCGCATTTAAATATCAGCCGTAAAACCTTATCCAAAGTACTGAATGCCAGAGGCGCTATTACACCGGAAATGGCACTGCGTCTGGAACTGGCATTTAGCAAACCTTCGGCTGAGCATTGGCTTCGGTTACAAAACGCCTACGATCTGTGGCTGGTGCGTGAGCAACAAGCACAATTACAGGTGTTGCCTTATCAGTTGGAATTTGCCTGACATCACACACCGCAGCGGGTGACCATAAAGGTCACCCCTACAATTAATCTTCAAATTCTGTTCCTGCCCAAGCCGAAATAGGTCGATAGCATCGACATATCAGGAAAACATGTTTAAAAAAACGTATTTTTTCGACACGTATTTGTGTCATGTCGATCTCATCAATATTAGATGGCTGTATTAAACTGATTTTGGCGTTATGCTGCGGGTGTTGGCGGATAACCCTAAAGGTTGTTTGCTCCGCAATTTATTCCAGGATTTTTAGCATTGAGAAAGGACAACTCTATGTTACCCAATGTGCTTTTTATTCATCCTTTGCGCCAGTTGGCTTTGTCGCTGCAGAAAATTCAGCAGCACGATGCTGCTTTGTTGGATGCCGCTTTAACACCTGAACAATTTCCGTTATGGCAGCAGGCGCAAACCGCTATTTGTTTTTCGTTGCGTGCTTGTAGTCCATTGGCTGATAAGGAAAAACCAATTTTTGGCAAGCCCAAACCAAGTTGGGCTGATTTAGAGCAGCAAATCCATTTAACCATAGAGTTCTTACAGTCACTTCACGCTGAGGATTTTGTCGGTTGGCAGCAAAAACGTATTGAAACTACGGCTGGTTTTGCAGAGCTGGAACTAACAGGGGAGCAGTTTTTGTATCTCTATGCTTTGCCGAATTTCTACTTTCACTACGGCATGGTGTACGCCATAGCCCGGGCTCAGAAAGTGCCTTTAACTAAAGGTGATTTTGATGGCTGGCATCAGTATCCGGAAGGTTTTTCTTTTCTGCGTTAGCTCTGGCCTATAAAAAAGGGCAAATTGAATTGCCCTTTTGATAGCTGTGAGTGACCCGTCAGCTTATTGCACTTTTACCACCACTATAGACTTCGCAGGCAGTTCCAGGCTTAGTTTGCCGTTTTTACCTTTGGCACTGAAGGCTGTTGGCTTGATGGCTTCTGGTTTAGCGAAAGTATTGTGAGTATCCATAGCGTGCGCAGTCAGTAACTGGCCTGATACGCTGTTAATCTTAATACCATCCAGATTGATATCTGCTGTTTCCGCTTTATTTGGATTGGCATTCACCAGCGCGAGATAGACAGAACCATCTTTAGCTTTGGCTGCTGTTGCGCTAATTGCTGGTACTGACACCTCACCCAGTTTGTAATCCGGTACATTACTCAGCTTCAGCGGTAAGGCTGTGGCGTCCTGAAATGGCACATACATTTTAAAGGCGTGATAAGTAGGAGTCAGGATCATTTTTTCCTTATCCGTCAGTATCATGGCCTGTAATACGTTCACCATCTGCGCAATATTGGTCATATGCACCCGGTCGGCATGCTTATGGAAAATATTGAAGTTTAGTGCCGCCACTATGGCGTCTCTTAAGCTGTTTTGCTGATACAAAAAGCCCGGGTTCTCGCCTTTTTCCACGTCGAACCAGGTGCCCCATTCATCGACGTAAAAGCCGACTTTTTTCTCAGGATCATGTTTATCCATCACCTTTTTGTTATTGGTGATAAAACCGTCCATTGCCAGTGTGCGCTGCATGGTGCTGATCCACTCGCTTTCCGGGAATTGCAGCGCCGCGCCTTTTACATCCCATTTGCCTGTTGGCAGGGTGTAGTAGTGGAAACTGACTGCATCCATTTTTTGTTTGATATTGGCTGTCATATAGTCAGCCCAGGAGGTGTCTTCACTGTGGCTGCCGCTGGCTATCCATTTGGGGGTATTGTTGGCCGGAGTTTTCAGGAAGGTGGTGTAATGCTTATACAAGTTGGTGTAGTACTCCACCGACATGTTACCGCCACAACCCCAGGCTTCATTGCCTACACCAAAATAATGCACTTTAAATGGCTTATTGCGGCCATTTTTGCGACGCAATTCGGCTAGCGTTGATTTGCCTTCGGCCGTCATATATTCCAGCCATTCAGCCATTTCCTGTGGCGTGCCTGTGCCGAGGTTGCCATTGACGTAAGCTTCGGCGCCCAGCAATTCCACCAGATCAAAAAACTCATGGGTGCCGACAGCGTTATCTTCTTCGACGCCGCCCCAGTTGGTGTTTAATTTGACTGGTCTTTTATCTTTAGGGCCTACGCCATCACGCCAATGGTATTCGTCGGCAAAACAACCGCCTGGCCAACGGATCAAAGGTACATGTAAGTCTTTTAGTGCGGCTAAAACGTCGTTACGAAAGCCTTTGGTATTGGCAATTTTAGAATCCGGGCCAACCCAAAGGCCTTCATAAATGCCACGGCCCAAATGTTCGGCAAACTGACCGTAGATATTTTTATTGATCACAGCACCTTTGGCACTGCTATCAAGCTGAATTTGTGTGGCGGAAAGAGCGCTGGCGCTCAAGCCAAAACCAAGGGCCAGCAATAGTGGTTTTATTATTCTCATCGACTTCTCCTGTTGATTTCTACCCTTCGTACTTGAAACCGCAGCTTTGTTTATTGCGTTACTCACCCTGGTTGCATAGGTGTGCTCCCTGGATAGTGCTAGCTTGTCGCCTCCCTGCAATTCCAATTACTTTGGCTAGGTGGGGAGTTTGATGTGCTGTCGGTAGTGCGGGTTTTTTATACATCCTATTGTAGGACAATACAACGATTAACCTTGCACAGAGGAAAAAGATGAAGTCGCTTTGTGAAAAAACATAACGTGGCTTTTACCAGCGGCCGCTTTCAGTCCATAACAAACTGACGCCAATTAGCAGCAATAACAAAGCGCTGATCCGGTTCAGCCAGCGTGCTGGTTTAGCTTGTTGCAGGTAAGGTTGAAGCTTATGCGCCAGCAGTAAATAACTGCCATGCGAAATCAAAGAACAGAGAATAAAAGTAGCGGTCAGCAGGCTAAACTGCGGCCATGCTGCCTGATCGGGTTGAATAAACTGCGGAAATAAAGCGGAGAAAAACAAAATAGCTTTGGGGTTGGTGATGGCCACCACAAAACCCTGACGGAATATTTGCCGGCGTTTTTGCGGTGCACCAGCCTGTAGGTTTTTGATGTGCCGGCTCTGCTGCCATTGCTGCAATGCCAAATAGACCAGATAACCGGCCCCGGCTATCTTCAGCGTTAAAAAGGCCAACGGAGAAGTAGCAAGCACCACACCTAAGCCAACAAAAGCCAGCAAAGACAATAAGCTTAGGCCGAGCACATTTCCCAAAGAGCCAAAGACGGCAGTGCGTGCGCCCATGCCCAAGGCATTACTGACGGCAAACAATACGGCAGGGCCAGGCGAAAAGGTTGTGACCAACGCAATACTAAAAAATAACCACCACTGCTGCATCGCCGTGATCCACTGCTTCGAGTTAGCGCTATGGTAAAGCTTTTATGGCAAAACACAGCCTGCCTCAAAGTAATAACACTGTTTCCTTAAGTGCTTCAAAGCTTGATGTTTTTTTCTGAAACAATTACTAGTTTTCTGAACATGAAGGTGAAAAATAAACTTTAGGAACAGATTCCGTGTTCAGATGCGAAATGATAAATTGCGGACACAGGTTAGGTAATTGTTTGGATCTCGTACAGGGATGTGGAGTCGTTTGATGAAGTTATTTTATGCAGTGTTAGGTGCTTTACTGCTGTCGGGATGTGGCGGTGGCGGTGGTGGTGATTCGGTTGAGGGTGGTTCAGGCGGTGGAAATGGTGGGGGTTCAGGAGGTGGGAATTCTGCGGATCCTTTGGCGCAATATATCAATATATCTTCTTCGTATAATGGGAACAAAAATAAGGCAGATGTTAATCTGACTACTTTGGCAACCTTCAATGACTATCTGTTTTTTGTAGCTCCTGAGCTTTTGCCTGACTATGATGATTCCGACAATTCTGGTTTCTTGAATGACTCATGTCCTGAAGGTGGTTCAGTCAATATTGAAAAGACGTCAAAAGAAAATGAACTGAAGTTCACTTTTGCGTCATGCCAAAGTGAAGGAACTATTGTCACGGGCCCAGTTACTGCGAGGATTCTATCCACAAATAGTATGGGAGAGGTCACCGAAGCTCAGTTTATTTTTCAGGATGTTCAGCTCGCCGCAGATTTCGGTACTTATACTTTAAGGGGGGTGATGCGACAGACTTCAACAGGAGACGTCTGCACTGATACCACTACCACATACAATCTGTTGTTAAATGGTCCTGCATCGCATCAGATCTTTTTTAATAATTTTAAATTCAACCGTGTAGGTAATGCACAAGTGTATTGCAGCGCAAATGGTATTTATTTGGCTGGCGAAGTAATGGATTCCCGTTATGGTGGAATGTCGTTTTTATCCTCTGAAGTTTTTATACTCAACACAATGATCATTGGTCCAGAAAAGGGGCGTTTGCAACTAACAGGAGCAAATAATGCCAGTGCAATTTGGTCAGTTAACAGTTACCAAAATGGCAGCTCTACAGATACCTTTTATCGTTTTGACATTGATGCCGACGGCGATCAGGAATTTGAAGTAAATTATCGGTATTTAAATGAATATTTTTCTGCTGAGTTGCTTACCTCTTTTGAGGACAATGATGGGGATGGTATACAAGATACTTGGGAGTTGAAGGTTGGTTTATCTCCGACAGACCCTGCTGACGCCTTACAAGACAGGGATGCTGACGGATTTACAAATATTGACGAGTTCAGGTATTTAGGTAATCCGAATGATTCGCTTGTGAAGCCGGCTATTGCCGATTTGCAGTTGGGAGTTTCAGATCGTGAGTTTGGCTTTGGTGATGACTTCCATGTGCCTATTGAGTTAAGTAATCTTTCGTCAAATGTTGACGCTACCGATGTCGTGCTGACATTGAACTTGAGGGGGGATGCAGAATTCAGGCAAACAATGGGTTGTTTATTAACTCAGCAAAATAAACAGCTGGTATGTCGTTTTGATAAGCTTAATGCAAGAAGTATTACCAACGTTTCATATGGCCTGTTGGATCCGGCCAAAGGAACTGGGGGCCTGTCAGTGAGCATAACTGCAAATATAACCAGTTTTGCCCATGATCCTAATCCTAATGATAACCAGCAATCGTTCCAGATATCCAGATCAAAAGCTCAGCCGGATTACGGTATATATGCTCATATTACCCAAAATGAGCCGATCACTCATTTCCTTGGTCTCGTGAGTGATGTTGCTAACTATGAGTTCACTTTAATAAACAAAGGTGACAATCTTGAGGGCTCGTCAGTGGTAATGACGGTGCCGCCACAGGTCAGTATTGAAAGCATGACCTGTTATGACAAAGGCTCTCAATCCTGGGTGAATTGTGATCTTCGGACAATGTGGAATTTGCAGGTGGATTCGTTACATTTCCGCATGACTTTAAAGGGAGAGTTGCTTGGGAATGACGAACTGACTCTATCGGTATCTCATCCATCTATGGGCGCACTCAAATCTTTTAAAATGCCGATAGTTGTGGGGCAGTCGGCTTCAACTATTCAGCTCGCGGTTGACGCCTCAGCAGATGGCGCAATCGTTGAAGTACCTGCCGGCATTTACATTGGTTCCATAGATTTAACGGCCAAAAAAACTGTGCTCAAGTCTGCCTTTGGTGCGGACACGACCTTTTTGTTTGCATCTAAATTTAAACTTGGCTTGCCTGCAAGTACCATAAAGCTTGCCTATGGCAGCTCAGTTTCAGGTTTTACAATCAGCCACTTCATTCTTACTGAGCAAGACGGTAGCATTGTCGAAAACAACGTGTTTGGTAAAACGGAGTGGCATCGTCCAGGCGCTTCAATTTACAGCGAACACGATTTAGTAATCCGTAAGAATACAGCTACAGGTAATTTTATTGTTCCTGATTTTAATTACTCTACAAGTAGTATTAAAGGCTGTAGTTCAATACAGATACTGAATAAAGATGTAAATCCGGTAGAGGTAGTTGTAGAGAATAATCTGTTTTTGGGACCGCTGAAGCGTGAGCCTGGTTCAGGCGAGATTTGTGGTGGGGCTGTGTTTTCAGCCAGTGGTTCTATTAAATTGGCATTTAATCACAACACAATCTCTGGTGTTGGGTACGGTGTGTCTGTTGAACAATACAGTTTCGATAGCGTGGCTGAAGTACAGATCAACAATAATATCTTCTCTGCGTCACTTTATGCCGTGAGATTGAATTGGTCTTCAGACTATTCTTCTGAGATATCTGCCCAACTTAAAAATAACCTGTACTGGGATAATTACGCCAACTATGAGGGAGTGGCAGGTGTACCGCTGGAGTCGGGAAAGATATCTGCTAATCCTGGGTTAAATCAAAATGGTTTGCCCGTAGCTGGCTCACCAGTCATAGACGCCGCTGTTGATGTAGGCTTAACCACAGACGTAAACGGAGCTATCCGTCCTGTCGATGGCAATGGGGATGGAATCGCGGCACCAGATATTGGTGCTGTGGAGTTCCAGCCTTAATTTTTGAGTGGGGTCAGGCACTGTGCCTGACCCCAAGTCGTTCAGGCCGTGACTTCTGCAGCCTTGAGCATAGTGAATAAATCATCTTTTAAATGCAAACGTTGTACTTTTTGCTGCTCCAGATAATCGTCACTGCATACCTCCGCGCCTTGCTCAATGCGGTGTATTTCGTGGTCAATTTCATGGTAGCGGCTAAACAGCACTGCAAAGTGGTTATTGTGCTGTTTTAACTGATGAATTTGTTCTTTGAATTCCGGAAATTCAGAATGTAAATCGTGTTTATCTGGCATAGTTTTTCCCCGTTGGTTTTAGTTCGCTGTGCCGGTAAAACATGCTCCGGTGCAGACAGTACAGCTTTATCTTGCTTGGTTACAGTTGTGCTGTCTGTGCTCTGTCCCTCATGCTACGCCTTTTATCTGATTGGTCTTTGATCCAGCACAAGTGGACACTAGACAGTAATAAGACCAGCGTAGTTATTGCCGCGTTTGACGATCTGGCCTTAAGCCGCAGTATTGCGGCACTATAAAGTCATCATTATTTGTTGTGAGTTTGTGATGAAATTAATTCGCCTTTCGTTGATTGCCACTGCTGCGGTGGTTTTATTCAGTTGCACCCCTAAAGTGAATGAGCCTCTGCTGGTTTTACATAATGTTCAGTTGGTGGATGTAACCACAGGTCAGTTGGTGCAAGATCAACTGCTGGTGATCAAACAAGACCGTATTCAGGCGATTTTGCCTGAAGCTCAGTTAAGTGATTACCCACAAGCGCAGCAACTGGATGGTGGTGGCCGCTATTTAATTCCGGGTTTGTGGGATATGCATGTGCATTTTGAAGGCCGTGATTTGGTGGAAGATAACGCGCTGTTATTACCTGTTTATCTGGCTTATGGCATTACCGGCGTGCGTGAGGCCGCCAGCAATCTGGCTCCTGTAGTGCTGAACTGGCGTGAGCAGGTTAATCAGCAAAAGCTGCTTGGGCCTAAAATCTTTACCGCAGGCCAGAAGTTTGAAGGCATCAATTCGTTGTGGGATGGCGACTTAGAAATAGGCAGCGAAGCCGATATGCTCGCTGGTATGGATAAGTTGCAGCAGATGCAGGTCGATTTTATCAAGATCACTGAAAATACCCTGCAACCGGATTTATATCTGGCGACTATTAAAGAAGCAAAAAAACGCGGTCTGTTAGTGTCCAGCCATGTACCTTATGGCACCAGTATTGCGCAACTAGCACAAGCAGGTTTATCTAGCCTTGAACATGCATCTTACCTGCTGCGGCTGGGTTTTGCTGACGAAGCTGCTGTGGCGGCTCAGGTACGTGCCGGAACTATGACGAATCAACAGGCGGCAGAACATTACAAAACTGGTTTTAATCAGCAGCAGGCGCTGTTGGGATACCGCATGTTAAAACAGCTGAATGTTGCTGTGACCCCTACTTTAATTGGCGGACGGCAGTTGGCGCATTTACATGACACTGACCATAGTCACGATGAATTTTTAAAGTATCTGACCAAAGATTTTACCTCTAACTATCAATGGCGTATCGACCGTATGGCCAACGAAACGCCAGAGCAGCAACAACAGCGTAAAGACAAAGAGCAGTTGATCGCCAGCCAGCTACCTTATCTGCTGCAAGCCGGAGTGACCTTGCTGGCCGGCAGCGACTCGGCGGCGCTGAACACTTATGTGTATCCGGCTCAGGCATTACACGACGAACTGGAACTGTTTCAGCAGGCAGGTTTAACTCCGGCACAAATTTTACAAACGGCCACCATCAATGGTGCGCGTTTTATGCATCAGGACAAAGACTACGGCAGCATAGCTGTTGGGAAAAAAGCAGATTTAGTGTTGCTGAATCAAAACCCACTGCTGGATATCAAAGCCAGCCGCAGTATTGAAACTCTGTTGTATCAGGGCAAAGTCTATAACCGCGCTACTCTGGATCAACTGCTACAGCAAGCCGAACAACGTAAGCTGGAGCTGGAGAAAAAAGCCGGTTAACTCACTTGAGTTCGGGATAAGGCCGGAGTTGATCCGGCCTTTTTCGGCACGCCTATCAGCGGGTTACTGAGTGGCATTTTTATACTCAAGCTGAAGTTTTTCCAGCTCGCCTTTCAGCACTTCAGTATTGCTGTTGGGACTTTTTAACTGTTGCTCAACAAATTTTATCTGCTCTTTAATGTCAGACTGAGTAGGTTTACGGTTTTCCAGTGCTTTGGTTATTTCTACCATACCGACCATAAAAGAGCATTGCTGGTGGTAATAATCTATGTCGTATAGCATTTGGTATGCGCTGTAGCTGCTTTGCTGGCTAGCTGCCAGACCGTTATAAATCTGTTTTTTGACTTCACTTCTTTTCAGCTCAATAGAGCGCAGTATGGTGGTGGCCAACGCGTTGGCATAAATTTGTTCGTTGACTAAAGACCGGCTTGAATTTGATAAAGCTGCTCCTGCTGATAATGCCGCTTTGGCACTTTCGCCGCCCACTACAGTTCCCAGTCCAGCCAACACATTGGTGACCGTGCCTGTACTGATATTCCAGGTATTGGCATTAGAAATAATCAGCGATTTGTGCCGCTCGCAACTTTCATCAGACAAGCTGATCAGTTCAAAAGCCAGCGCTTCTTTTTTTTCTTTGGTGTTTGCTGCAGATAAAATCTCCTGGAAACTTTCGGTATTGATTTCGGCATAAGCTTCACCTGTATCAGCGTTAAACTTGATGTAAGGTTTGACGGAGCCGACAGGTTTTAATACAGGGTCAACCCGATAATTTGCCGCTATCTGGCTACAACCGCTGAGTAGTAATAAAGTACTGAAAACAATTAAAGAATAACGATTCATGCTGTGGTTCCTTTATCTGTTTTTTGATAGTCGCTATTGATATTGAAGACCAAATCAATGCTAGTCCCGTTTCTGGTGAATGCCAGTGTTGATGAAAAATTCAGTATGGCTTGCAGAAAGATTTGCAGTCTTTCACGCCCTTTTCACTTTTGTTTTGTCACTCTGCAGGCGAACCCTGAACATGGAGTAACAAAAGATGAAATCCACACTCGTAAAAAAGGCTGGCCTTGCGTTGCCGCTACCATTTATATCAGCGCCAACTCAGAGCAATTGCTTATTCGTAACCCGCTGCAAGACGACGATCAGCCCACAGAACTGACTGCTTTATTCGCCAAAGGTCGCCAAAGCAGTGGTTATGGTTTGGTGCTTGGCATAGTACATGTCAGCAAACCGGGCTGGATCTTCAGTTAGAACGCGAGAAGGGAGCACTGCAGGCCACACAGAGTTGGCCTGACAGTGTTTTGCCAGCATAGCATCAGCTTTAACAAGCCAGATGTTCAGCACTATTCAGGCAAGGCCTGTACCCTGGTAGTTGTTGCAGCCATTTGTGATAAGTGAAGTTGGCAGCTTTATGCAGCGCCGCTACTTTAGCAGGCAGGTTTTGCAAAATATCTTCTTCACTTTGCACTGAATTCAGATGCTGAAAATTCAGCAAGGATTGTTTGTCCTGTTTACACCAGGCTTTCACGCTTTCGGCTGTGACTTCTAAATGCGATTGCAAGCCCAGATGAGGGCCGTAAGCAAAGGCCTTGTTAAGGCAATAACGGCCATATAACAAACGCTTTGCACCTCTTGGAATTTGGAAGGTTTCAAAATGCCAGTGAAACAGGTTCAGCTCAGGTTGATCGCCTAGCCATTCCCTGGCTTCGGGAAAAGCCGTTACCCTTACCGGATCCCAGCCTATTTGTGGCACAGCGTTGGGTCTAACCTGAGCACCTAATACTTTGGCCAGCAATTGCCCGCCAAAACAATGACCTAACATTGGCCGGTGACGCGCCAAAGCGTCCTGCACTAACACTTCTTCCTGCTTAATCCAGAGGTAAGGGTCGTTGACGCTGGCGTTTGAACCCAGCAGCACTACAGCGCTGTAATCTTTGCTGCTTAGAGGCGGAGCTTCGCCATTGTTGATGGCAAAAATCTGATAAGGCAACTGGCATAAATCCAGATAAGACTGCAAATAAGCAGGGCCCTGAGTGGCGTCGTGCTGGCAAATGGCGATAGGTTTTAACTGACTAAACATGACAGAAGTCCGGGTTATCAACACAGCCTTATGATAAAAAAACTCTGCGCAAAAAGACTGTAAAGAAGCAGGGAGGCTGGGTAAAAAATTCGTAAGTTTTGCTTTCTTGTCGCTAGCAAAGAGTTCAAATAGCGTAAAAAGGAGTAAGGACGAAATCATAAAATCCGTTACCATAACGGCAGTTTTTATCGGATGAGACAGCAAAACGTGATTGGACTAGGGGATCAAAACGCCAGCTTTAGGGTCTATGTAGAAAACCGACCTAAAATGCCCCAGTACCAGCAGTTGTTTGACTGCGAAGCGATGCAAGCGGGCGATATAGACCTGATTTATCACCACTGCGGTAATGGTTGGCGCAAGTTGTTTAATGTCTACGCCAAGTTGCTATGCGCTCTGGATCCAAAGCTATTTAGCTTCCCGACTCAGGCCGCCAGCTGGCAGCAGTATCGCGACCAGTTTTTGCTACAAAAATCTTCAGATACAGCGCTGTTATTTGATATGCCGCTGCTAAAGCCTGGCGATAACACTATTCATTTAATTGCTGGCCGCACCCATGCTAAGCAACTGATCCAACAAGGTTTAGGCTGCCAGTTGCATTGGCTGAATGAAGAGTTTGCGATAGATCCAAGTAACAAAGTACTGGTCACGCCTTATTTTGATTACCGTCAGCTGAGTAATGAGAAGATTGAATTTACTGTTCAGTTGATCAAAGGCATAGTGACGGCTTGACAGCAGGAGTACCCATGAACAGACGACATTTTTTAGTCAGCCTTGCCGTAGTGCCGCTGGTTGCCGTAGCGGGCGTAGAACTGGCCAGCCGCCGTTTTACGCCAGACCCCGATCTGTTACTGGCAAAGCTGAACTCCTTTAAAGGCCAACAGCTACATAGCAGCGGCAGCTGGAGCCCCACTATGGTATTTCAGCATCTTGCGCAAAGTGTCATAGGTTCGGTCACAGGTTATCCTGAACATAAAGCGGCCTGGTTTACCCATACAGTAGGACCACTGGCGCTGAAGGTATTTAAAACCGCAGGCGCCATGCACCATCCGTTGGATCAAGCCATTCCGGGCATGCTGGAGCTGGATGCGAACTTGCCGGTGGATACAGCTCTCGATCAACTGATCAACGCGCTGCAGTTATTCCAGCGCAGCAGCACACTGCAACCCCATTTCGCCTACGGCAATCTCAACCACAAAGACTTTATGGCCGCACATCAACTGCATATAGAACAGCATTTAACCCAGATAGAGCTGGCTGTTTCGAACAGCTAAGCTTGTGTCTTGCGAATAGACTTACTCTGGCAGGTTAAAAGGCGCAGATCCATCGCGCCCTTACAAAGTGCATGAATTTACATCCCCAACAGCGGCTTTAAATAATGCCCTGTGTAAGATTTCTCATAAGCTGCCACTTGTTCTGGTGTGCCTGCGATCAGAATTTCACCGCCGCCGCTGCCGCCTTCAGGGCCTAAATCGACCACCCAGTCTGCGGTTTTGATCACGTCGAGGTTGTGTTCAATCACGACTATGGTGTTACCAGCGTCGCGCAGTTTATGTAGTACGTTTAGCAGTTGCTGGATATCAAAGAAGTGCAGACCTGTGGTCGGCTCATCAAGGATATACAGAGTTTTGCCTGTGTCGCGTTTACTGAGTTCGCGCGCCAGTTTCACCCGTTGGGCTTCGCCGCCCGACAAGGTTGTCGCCGACTGGCCGAGGCGAATATAGGTTAAACCTACGTCCATCAGGGTTTTCAGTTTGCGGGCTATAGCCGGAATGCTTTCGAAAAACTCGTGAGCGTCTTCCACTGTCATTTCCAGCACTTCGTGAATGTTCTTACCTTTGTATTTCACTTCCAGCGTTTCGCGATTGTAGCGTTTGCCTTTACAGACGTCGCATGGCACGTACACATCTGGCAGGAAGTGCATTTCAACCTTGATCATACCGTCGCCCTGACAGGCTTCACAACGGCCGCCTTTGACGTTAAAACTAAAACGTCCTACCTGATAACCACGAGAACGGGATTCCTGAGTACCAGCGAATAAATCCCGTACTGCAGTGAAAATACCTGTGTAGGTTGCCGGGTTAGAACGTGGCGTACGGCCTATCGGGCTTTGGTCGATGTCGACACATTTATCAAAATGTTCCATGCCCTGAATGGCTTTGTGGGCTGCAGGTTCGTCGCCTTCGCCTTTGTTCAATACACGGTGAGCTACACGGAATAAAGTGTCGTTAATTAAGGTAGATTTACCAGAACCCGATACCCCTGTGATACAGGTCATGACGCCAAAAGGAATTTCCAAATCGACGTTTTTCAGGTTGTTGCCTGTTGCGCCTAACACCCGCAATTCTTTGCCTTTTTTGCCTTCATGGCGTTTGTCTGGCACCGCAATTTTACGCACGCCGGATAAATACTGGCCTGTTAACGACTCTGGGGTGTTTTTGATATCTTCCAGGCTGCCTTGCGCCACAATATAACCACCATGCACACCGGCACCAGGGCCAATGTCGATAATATGGTCGGCGGCGCGCACTGCGTCTTCGTCATGTTCTACCACTATGACGGTGTTACCCAAGTCGCGTAAATGCGTCAGGGTGCCTAATAATCTGTCGTTGTCGCGCTGGTGTAAACCAATAGAGGGTTCGTCCAGCACATACATCACGCCCACTAAACCTGCACCAATCTGACTGGCTAAACGAATACGCTGGGCTTCGCCACCTGATAAGGTTTCGGCACTGCGGGACAGGTTCAGGTAATTCAGGCCGACGTTGACTAAAAACATCAGCCGGTCCTGAATTTCCTTCAGAATTTTTTCGGCGATCTGAGCTTTCTGGCCCATTAAGGTCAGTTGACGGAAAAACTCTAAACAGTCACCTATCGACAGCTCGACCACTTCAGGCAAGGTAGTTTTGCCAATAAACACATGGCGCGCTTCTTCACGTAAACGTGAGCCGTTACAAGTTGGGCAAGACTGCGAAGCTAAATACTTGGCCAGTTCTTCACGTACCGCATTGGATTCGGTTTCGTGATAACGCCGCTCCATATTCGGCAAAATGCCTTCAAACGGATGTTTACGTTTGATGATATCGCCACGGTCGTTCAGGTATTTAAACTCAATATCGGTTTTGCCTGTGCCGTTTAAAATCACTTGTTGATGCTGTTTGGTCAGGCTGGCAAAAGGCACTTCCAGCTCAAAGCCATAATGGTCGGCTAAGGATTTCAGCATCTGGAAATAATAGAAGTTACGTTTATCCCAACCACGGATAGCACCGCCGGATAAACTCAGCTCGTCGCTGACAATAACCTTATTGGCATCAAAATACTGTTTTACACCTAAGCCATCACAGCTTTGGCAGGCACCGGCCGGATTGTTAAAGGAAAATAAACGCGGTTCCAACTCGGCCATTGAATAACCGCACGTCGGGCAGGCAAAGTTGGCAGAGAAGATTAGCTCTGGCGCTTTTTCATCGTCCATCGACGCTACTTTGGCGATACCACCAGACAGCTCAAGCGCGGTTTCAAAACTTTCGGCCAAACGCTGTTTAATATCGTCGCGCACTTTAATCCGGTCAATCACCACTTCAATGGTGTGTTTTTTGTGTAAGTCCAGCTTTGGTGGATCCGACAAATCACAAATTTCGCCATTGATACGGGCGCGGATATAACCCTGAGCCGCCAAGGTTTCCAGCGTTTTTACGTGCTCACCTTTACGCTCCTGCACCACAGGCGCTAATACCATCAGCTTGGTGCCCTCAGGAAAGGCCACTACTTTATCGACCATTTCGCTGACCGTCTGGGCAGTTAAGGGTAAATCGTGAGTAGGACAACGGGGTTCACCAACACGGGCAAACAATAAACGCAGGTAGTCGTAAATTTCAGTGATAGTGCCCACAGTGGAACGTGGGTTATGCGAGGTAGACTTTTGCTCAATAGAAATAGCTGGTGATAAACCTTCGATATGATCAACATCGGGTTTTTCCATCAGGCTTAAAAACTGCCGGGCGTAGGCTGACAAAGACTCAACATAACGGCGCTGACCTTCAGCGTACAGCGTATCAAAGGCCAAAGAGGATTTACCTGAACCGGATAAACCAGTGATCACCACCAGTTTGTCACGTGGAATTTCCAGTGAAATATTTTTCAGGTTGTGGGTGCGGGCACCCCGAATATCTATTTTATCCATACGTTTGGGTCTCTTGCCTGTTGAGTCGGCTTGGGGAAAACGAATTATCGCAAAAATTGCTATGAGGCAGTCAGTTTGACTTTGGTTGAAGCTTTATGCGGCAAAGCTTTAACCGGATCAGTAAAGCAATAATTCAATTGGCGATACTGTATATAAATACATGCTTTATAGCAAGCCAGCCGCTTAGAAAAACAACAAAGTAGCAGGCCGGATTTTCGCTGTTTTTGAGCCAGATTTGCGGATTGAATCAGTTGAAGCTAAGTTGAAAGTGTCTTCTTAGTTTCAGACGTACTATGACCTCAGAGCAACTCTATTGCTTCGCCATGATCCAGGTGTTGCTGGTATTTTTACTGGCGAGCTTTCGTTTGCGCGCGAATGATCAAAACAGCAAAGCTTTACCTCTGCTGCAGGGCGCTATCTGCGCTGAATTACTGAGCTGGTTATTCTACTTTTGGCCTGCTGTGGGCCTGAGCTTAGTGCTGTCTTTAAGTTTGTCTGCGCTGAATATGAGTTTGCTGACGGCCTTTTGTTTTAAGCGAGCGGGCAGGACTGTGCCTTGGTGGTGGATTGCGCCTGTAGGTTTAGCGCTGGCTTGTTCTTACAGTTATTTTTCTTACCATCAACAGCAAGGGGTTAGCTTACATCTGATGACCTTATTTACCTTATTGCTGATAGGCCCCAGCTTTTGGTGTTTCCGCTATTTAAAGCCAAACCTTACTTTGTCTGATTTTATGATGGCTGCAGTTTTTGCGGCCTGGCTGCTGATTTGTTTACTTCGCTCTTTGATGTTGCTGATAGCACCAGACTGGTTATTGTCGGGCTTACTTATTTCGCAGTCTTTTTGGCCTGCAGTATCAGCGGGTTACTGTATTTTTGCTTTGACAGGTTATATGGAGGAAACCCAACAAAAGTTTAAAGACGAGGCTTTACATGACCCGTTAACCGGCTTACTGAACCGCCGTGGATTAGTGAATGCTATTCAGGGTTGCCTGGCTTATTTGCAGCGTCAGCGCCACAGTGCAGCACTTTTTATGATTGATTTAGACCACTTTAAACAAATTAACGACAAGATAGGCCATGACGGTGGTGATGAAGTATTAATTGCTGTGGCTGAAGTGCTGCAAAAGGAACTTCGGCAAAGTGATGTACTGGCGCGTTATGGCGGCGAAGAGTTTATTGTATTTCTCCCTCAAACCGACAGAGATTCTGCGCAGTTAGCTGCAGAACGTTTATTGCTGGCTGTGCGAAGCATGCAATTGCCACAATCCGCACAACCGCAACACTTGACCATCAGTTTAGGCATAGCGGTATTTAACGCTGACTTCGATTTTGACTGTCAGCTACGCCGTGCTGATCATGCTTTGTATCAGGCCAAAGCAAGAGGCCGTGATCGCATAGAATTTGCGACAGATTCCTTTTAGTTCGGCTGTGGCAGGTGAGGCGAGCTGTGCTACAATCGCCGCCCGCTTTAACCCGGAGAAGAGTCGCGGATGTCCCATCTGAATCCACTGGAAAAACGTGCCGCCTGGTCTTTGGCACTGGTATTTGCTTTCCGGATGCTTGGTTTATTTATGCTGATCCCTGTGTTTGCCATTTTTGGTAAAGACCTGATCGGCTTTTCGCCTTTGTGGATAGGCTTAGCCATAGGTGCTTATGGTTTAACTCAGGCACTGTTACAAATTCCTATGGGCTGGCTGTCCGATAAGTGGGGTAGAAAGCCGGTCATGCTATTGGGGCTTAGCTTTTTTGTGCTGGGTTCTGTGGTCGCAGCTTTGGCTGACTCAGTTTATATGGTGACTTTTGGCCGGGTGTTGCAAGGCATGGGCGCAATTTCCGGTGCTGTGATGGCGTTGGCGTCCGACCTTACCCGCGAAGAACAACGACCCAAAGTCATGGCTGTGATCGGCATGACCATAGGTTTGTCTTTCACCATAGCTATGGTGGCAGGCCCAGCCATAGCCGCAGCCAGTGGTTTAAGTGGTATTTTCTGGTGCACAGCGTTAATGGCTGTTACTGGCTTGTTGTTGGTTTGGAAAGTGGTACCGGTGGCTGTCAGTAAAGCACCAGCTTCTGAAACTCTAGCCACCAAAGGCCAAATCACGGCGCTGTTTCGTCATCCCGAATTATTAAGACTGAACTTTGGTGTGCTGGTACTGCACTTACTACTGACGGCTATTTTTGTGGTGTTGCCGACTTTGTTGCTGCAGCAAGATTTTGTATCAGAACAACACTGGCAGTTGTATCTGCCTGTTTTAGTTGGTGCTTTTATTTTGATGGTGCCACTGATGATCCTCGCCAGCCGCAAGCAGCAGGAAAAAGGTTATTTATTACTGGCAATAAGCCTGCTTATTGTTAGTTTTGTGTTAATTTTAATCAATCAGCAGTTGTGGTCGATCGCCCTGGCGCTGTTGTTGTTTTTTGTTGGCTTTAACTACTTAGAAGCCAGCATGCCTGCTTTGTTGTCGCGTATTGCCCCTGCTGGATTAAAAGGTACTGCTATGGGTACTTATGCCAGTGCGCAGTTTTTTGGCGCCTTCGCTGGCGGTATTTTAGGCGGTGCTGTGGCTAGTTTCAGCAGCGGTGAATCCTTGTTTGCCGTGGCTGCCCTGATTGGTTTACTATGGTTGGCTTATGCCAGCAGCATGACAGTGCCAGCGCGATCGCAACGGCTGTCATTGCCTGTCAAAGTGGCCGATGAAGCCGCCGCAGCCCAATTGGCAGAGCGCCTGACCCAACTCAAAGGTGTGTTGGAAGTCACAGTGGTGGTTGCGGAACAACGTTTGTATTTAAAAGTCGGCCAGCAACATTTTGATTTGGCAGAGGCACAGTCTTTGGTTGAGAGCAGCCAAAAAAGTTAAGGAGAAGTCGCATGGCTCGTGGAATTAATAAAGTAATCCTGATTGGTAACTTAGGTACCGATCCGGAAGTCCGTTATATGCCTACAGGTGGCGCAGTCGCTAACCTGACTATTGCTACCAGCGAGAGCTGGACGGACAAAACCACCAATGAAAAGAAAGAAAATACCGAATGGCACCGTGTAGTGATTTATCAGCGTTTAGCTGAAATTGCCGGTGAATATCTGCGTAAAGGCAGCAAGGTCTATATCGAAGGTCGTTTACGTACCCGTAAGTGGCAGGATCAGCAAGGTGTTGAACGTTACACCACTGAAATCATTGCCAATGAGCTGCAAATGTTAGACGGCCGTGGTGAAGGTCAAGGCGCTGGCATGGGTCAGGCTCCGGCTATGGGTGGCGGTGCTCCTATGGGTAACCAGGGTGGCTATCAACAACCTGCAGCTGCACCACAACAACGTATGCCACAAGCGGCTCCTGCTGCTCAGGGCGGTTACGCTCCGCAAGCTCCAGCTGCTGCAGCACCGGCACAAGGTGGTTACCAGCAACGTCCAGCTCAGGGTGGCTTCCAGCCTCAGGGCAATTTTAACCAGCCACAAGGCGGTTTTAATCAGGCAGCACCACAACAACGTGGCCCAATGGAACCACCAATCGACTTTGATGACGATATTCCGTTCTGATGAACAGGGTTTGTTCGCTATAAAATTAAGCCTCTGAAATCAGGGGCTTTTTTATGCCTGTTTCTCTGTGAATAACCTTAACTACTACTTCTTTTCCTAAACTGCGCCGCTTTATGCCTGTTGCCACATAAAGCCATGCTGCACCAACGGCGTTTATGGGCTTTGGTTCTATCGTAGAACCACAAAATACAGTCCGGGTGCTCGCATTGTTTGACCAAATCGAAGTTACCTTCAACCAATAGTTCAGCAACAGCCTCTGCGACAGGGCCTAATAAAGATCCAATACTGGTGCTGCGAGAGATACGGCTTAACGTTAGCTTGCCCTCTGCATTCATTGCCAGAGAAGGCGTAGTATCGAAAGTGTGCAAATACTGGTTTAACTCACTGATGTCCTGCGATTTACCCTCTTTAAACCCTGTGATCAGTTTACGTGCCAGCGTGCGCAGTGCTTTGGCTTGCACTAGTAATTCAGCCGGAGCAAATGAGCTGTTTTCTGCTGCCGGAGCTATGCCGTAACGGGCCAGCCATTGCAGTACTTCTGCATCATTGTTCCAGAATTCAATAGCCTGATCATTGTCACGTGCTTCTGTATTCAGCAAGTCCATTGCCAAATGATCCCCAAGCATCGGAGCGCCACTCTGAGCCTCGCCGTGCAGAATTGCAGAAATAACCATGAGTAACCTCTAAAAATAAGTTTGACAGGTTACTAATCTTCAGCCAAACTTGCTTCAAGTAACCAATTAATATTGATTATATGGGTTACTAAGTGATATTGCCAACCTTAACTTCACGGAGTAACCATGAATACGAAAAAAATACTGCTCGCAGCTGCAACCTTAGCTGCTTCTCTTTCTGCCACAGCTGCAGAAGATAAAACGCAAGTGCGTTATCAAAGCCTGGATGTGCAGGGTGTGAATGTGTTTTACCGCGAGGCAGGTTCGCCACAAGCTCCTACTGTGCTGTTGTTACATGGCTTTGGTGCTTCGTCTTATATGTTCAGAGATTTAATGCCAAAACTGGCAGAAAAATATCATGTGATAGCGCCTGACTTACCTGGTTTTGGCCAAACCACGGTCAAACCCGGCGTTAAATTTAATTACAGCTTCGACAATTTGGCATCAGTTATTGATGCGTTCACAGTGGCTAAAAAGCTCGAACGTTATGCTATGTATGTGTTTGATTATGGCGCTCCGGTCGGCTGGCGTCTGGCGGTAAAGAATCCGGAGAAGATCACGGCCATTGTGAGCCAAAATGGCAATGGCTATGAAGAAGGACTGAGTGAAGGTTGGGCTGATATGCGCAAAGCCTGGGCGAACCCAACTGCCGAAAATCGTGAAGCTTTACGTAAGTTCAACACCGCAGACATGCTGAAGTGGCAATACACTGAAGGGGTTGAAGATACCTCAGTGATAGCGCCTGAAACTTATCAGTTAGCTCATGCTGCAATTGAGCGCATTGGTGTTGAAGTGCAGATGGATTTACTGCTGGACTACGGTAGCAACGTGAAACAATACAAAGAGTTGCATCAGTTTTTCCGCAGCAAACAGCCGCCTTTATTAGCTATTTGGGGCGAAAAAGATCCATTCTTTCTTCCTGCGGGCGCTAAAGCATTCCAGCGTGATAATCCAAAAGCTGAAGTGCAGTTTCTGAATAGTGGCCACTTCGCTATCGAAACACATGGCAACCAAATAGCAGCAGCTATGCTGGAGTTTTTGGACCGCAGCATCAAGCCTTAAGATTGATCGACATAACATCGGCGGGCTTAAGGCCCGCCTTGATGGTGTTAATCCTGAGCCTTAGTATTGCCTGTCATCTTCTCCACCAGATAATCAACAAATACCCGTATTCTGGCTGGCATAGTATGACCACCAATAAAAACTGCATGAATGGCTTCGCGGTCCTGCGGATTGTACTCCTCAAGCAAAGCTACAAGCTGACCTGTTGCCAGCGCCTGTTGCACATGAAAACGGCCTACACGGGTAATGCCTATGCCCTGCAGGGCCAGTTCTACCAGAGTTTCGCCATTGTTTGCTATCACATTGCCGCTGACTGCGAGCATATAGTCCTGTTCATCTTCACGAAATGGCCAGCCCGGTTCCAGTCGTCTAAAACTGAAATCCAGGCAATTGTGATTTGTTAAATCAGCTGGTGTTTGAGGTACTCCTGCTTTCGCCAGGTATTCAGGGGAGGCAAGCACAACCCGGCCTGTTTCACCCAAACGGCGGGCATGCAGGCCGCTATCCGGCAATTGTCCAAAACGGATCGCAACATCGACATGGCCAGCATGAACATCGCGGATTTGGTCTGATACATCTATTTCAATGCGGATATCCGGGTAGCGTTGTAAAAACTCTTTTAGTAACGGCACTATGGTTAGGCGGCTATGCGCCGTTGCTGTAGTCACTTTAATAGTGCCGCTTGGGCTGCCCCTGCTGGCAATACTGCTTTCGGTGTCCTCTAAATCTTTTAAAATTCGCCGGGCTGCCAGTGCATAAGACTCCCCTTCACTGGTTAAACGCAGTTTGCGGGTGCTGCGGACAATAAGCCTGACTCCCAGACGTTTTTCAAGACGGGTCATAATACGACTGACTGCGGATGGGGTGAGATCTAATTCACGGGCTGCTGCACTTAAACTTCCTGTGCAGGCAACGGACAAAAAGGTCTCCATTTCAGCTGTTCGATCTGTCTTTCCTGTCTTTTCAGCGCTCATTTGTGACTCCGAAGCAAAACTGAATGTATCCTGCGCTACTTTTTCTGGGTGTTGTGATTGTTTATATTCCTTCGCATCACAAATTAGCGAGACTTTGTATGAAAATCAATATTCCTTTACTGGCCCTTGCACTGGGGGCTTTTGGTATAGGTGTTACCGAGTTTTCCCCGATGGGGATGTTACCTGTGATTGCCAATGACCTAGCTGTTTCTATTCCAACAGCTGGCATGTTAATCAGTGCCTATGCCTTTGGTGTGCTGATTGGCGCACCTTTAATGACCTTAGTTTTTGCCAATATGAGCCGTCGTAACCTGCTGTTGTTGTCTATGGGCATTTTTACTCTGGGCAATCTGATTTCCGCTATGGCGGATAGCTACAACCTGTTGTTATTTGGACGTATTGTCACGTCATTTAATCATGGTGCTTTTTTTGGGGTTGGCTCAGTTGTCGCTATGAGTATTGTGCCGCTAGAAAAACGCTCTGGTGCCGTAGCTGCTATGTTCTCCGGCTTGACCATAGCGACTATAGGCGGAGTGCCTTTGGCTGCTTATATTGGAGAAGTGATTGGCTGGCGTCCTGCCTTTTTTGCTATGGCCGTCATAGGGTTAGTGACTATGCTGGCGCTGCGCTTGTCATTGCCGCCACTGGCGAACGAAGGCAAAGCCAATGTACGGAATGAGCTTAGAGTGTTGAGCAAAGGCTCGGTGTTAGCGGCCTTGTTGTTAACAGTGGTTAGCTCAAGTTCGATGTTCACCGTCTTTACCTATATTGTGCCTATATTGCAGGATGAAACCCATGCCTCAACCGCTTTTGTCACCTCTATGCTGGTGTTGTACGGTGTAGGTTTGGCTGTAGGTAATTATTTGGGTGGCCGTTTTGCCGACCGTTCGCTGAACTTAACCCTGATCAGTTCTTTAGTGGCTGTGACTCTGTTGTTAGCCGTGCTCTCCATGGTGCTGTCATCACAGTTGCTGGTTGCGCCTTTGATTTTTTTATGGGGAATTGCCAGTTTTGCACTGGTGCCACCATTGCAGTCCCTGGTGGTGCAAGAAGCCAAAGAAGCGCCAAATTTAGCCGCAGCTATGAATATAGGAGCTTTTAATCTGGGTAATGCTTTGGGGGCCGTATTGGGTGCCGCCATTATCAAAACAGGTTTTGGCTTAGGTTATGTGCCTTTGGCTGGAGCCGGTACTGCTCTGCTTGGACTTATTATGGTGTTGTGGTTTATGCGTAGTCGTCAGCAACGCAGCCAACAAAGCCCGGTTCCTGCTTGCTAGATTGATGATACAAAAGCCCGATCCCAATGAGTAGAGCCTCGAGCATTTGGCTCGAAAGTGTTCAAAGCAGCCTGAATCCTCAGGCTGCTTTGTTTTATCAAGGCTTTGGAACTGGCTGAGAAAAAGCGGCCAGCATATACACCAGCGGCGCATTCCAGTTGATAGTGACTTCGTTGCTGGCATAGCTGCACCAGTCATCGGCATAAGATTTGGCTGGTAATGTGCTGTTGTACTTACATTTATCCTGCTGTCCAGGTTGTGCACCACCAGCTAACCAACCCGGCACCGGTGCTTTTATACCGTCAGCTTCAGAAGGGCGGTGATGGATATGTTGTGGGCTTTTTACGCCAAAACCTGTGACATAAGATAAATCCAGTGGGTTACGACCAAGCACATAATCCAGCAAACCTTGCATAGCCTCGACGTAGTCGGCTTTTGCCGTAATTTGATTGGCTTTGTACAACAAGATGGCTTTATTCATCGCCACCGCATTACTGCCCCAGACAAAATCTTCCGGCACCATAGCCACTTTATAAGCTGAAGCCTGATGTTGAGTTACAAACTGATCGGCCATTGCCGTAATAGCGCTGAACACCAACTGGCGCTGCTCTGGCGTCCGCCGATTTGCTTCTTTTGCCAAAGAGAAATAACCCAAAGCGGCGACGTCAGCCCAGGAGGCGGTTTGTACTGGCTGAGCTAACTGAAAAAACTGCTGCAGGTAAGGCTGTTCACCCGTGAGCAAATAAAGCTCAGCTGCAGCCCAGGCAAATTCATCCGCCAGATTTTTATCGCCATAAGCGCCTGTGCTGACATCTGCAGGTTGTTGATAATAAATAGCCGGATTTTTGCTTGCCCATTGCCAAGCCTGAATAGCTTGTTGCCTGAACAAAGCCGCTTTACCTGGCTGTTCTTTGTCAAATTCGGCCATTACTCTGCTGGCTTTGGCCATCACAGCAGCAAAGTTTAAAGCTGCTGCCGTGGTTTTTTGCACCAGATAACGTGGTGCGACTGCCTGATGCGGCATAACAGTGCCGTCAAAATTCAGATTGGTTAGTTTATGATAAACACCGCCGTCCGCCGGATCTTGCATACTGCTCATCCAGTCCAGATTCCATACCACTTCATCCAGTAAGTCCGGCATGCTGTTGCCGGATTCCGGGATATTCCACTGCCGCTGGCGGTAAAAGTCTTTGAAGTCTGTCCAGGCATCCAATAAAGTAAAAGTACTGATGCCGGAATTCACTATGTATTTATTGTAATCACCAGCGTCGTACCAGCCTTTGGGTGACTGAACTACAGTGCCTGTGGGTCTGCTGGCCGAGGCTGCGGAGCTATGTATTTTCACCTGAACATCCGGGTGTCCGGCAGGGCGGGCCCATACTCCTGCGTAAGCAGAGTCCAGTTGCTGTGAGGCGCGATTAAAGTAATAGGCTTTGATAGCTGCATCATGCAATTGGGTATAAGGTTGAGCTGCGATTTGTAGTTCAACAGCGGTAAATCCAGCGACTTCAAGCCGGTAGCGGCCATTGTTTTGTACTGGAGTGAAATCAGCAATACTGACTTTTTCATCCGCCGGAGCCCAGTGTTGAGCTGCCGAGCTTTGGCCCTTAAAGACAATCTGGCCCGATGGTAAGGCGACTAGTTGAAAAGTGTGTTGGCTTTTTCCGGGGATCACCGCCAGCTTTTGGCCTTGGTTCAGGTAGCCACTTTGATTCACTTTAAGCAAAGCTGCTGGTTCTGCTGCGTAGCAACTGGCAGCAGAGACAAAACAAAGCACAGAAAAAGCCAGGCGCATAACAAAATCCTTTTTCAGGGAGTCAGACTTCAACCTTGTTGCCCCAACAGGCTAGATAAGGTTGAAGTCTTTATTTTGATTTCCGGGGTCTAGGCCAGAATCTTAGCTGCTATTACCTCTGCATTAAAGCCAAAATAATCCAGCAAGGCAGGGCCAGGTGCGGATTCACCAAAGCTACTGATACCAATAATCAGGCCTTTTTTACCGACATATTTGTACCAAAAATCAGGGTGAGCCGCTTCTATCGCAACAATTTTCGCCTGGTCCGGTAACACCGAATCACGGTAAAACTCAGATTGCTGGTCAAATAAAGTAGTGCTTGGCATAGACACCACATTCACTTTTTTACCTGCTGCATTGAGTTTGTCAGCTGTATCGCACGCCAGTTGCAGTTCAGAGCCTGTGGCTATCAGCACTATGTCTGGTGCAGTGCCACAGTCTTTTAAAATATAACCGCCTTTGCTGATTAACCTGATTTGCTCCGAATTACGCTGGAACTGACGCAGATTTTGTCGGCTAAATACCAAAGCTGAAGGTGAGGTTGTGGTCGTTAAAGCTGTTTTCCAGGCCACAGCGGTTTCAGTTAAATCGGCAGGCCGCCAAGTCACCAGATTAGGCGTCGTCCGTAAGTTCGTCAGTTGCTCTATTGGCTGGTGCGTCGGGCCGTCTTCGCCCTGACCTATAGAATCATGAGTAAAAACATAAATATTCGGCAGCTTCATTAAGGCCGACATCCGTACCGCATTGCGGGCGTATTCCATAAACATCAGGAAAGTCGCGCCATAACAGCGGAAACCACCATGGGCTGTAATGCCGTTCATTATGGCGACCATGCCAAATTCGCGTACGCCGTAATAAATATAGTTGCCGGAGCTATCGTCTTTGGTCAGGCCTTTGCTGCCCGACCATAAGGTCAGGTTAGAACCTGCCAAATCGGCCGAGCCACCTAAAACTTCAGGCAGCAGTGCCGCAAAATGAGCGATACAAAGCTGTGATGCTTTGCGACTGGCAATATCCTGCTGTTGGTTTTGGCAATTCTCGATAAAACTTTGAGTGGCCGCTTCAAAATTAGCCGGTAACACCCTGTCTATCACACGACGTTGGTATTCAGCGGCCAGTTCAGGGTACTCGTTTTTGTAGGCGGCAAATAACTCTGTCCATTGCTGTTCAAGCGCTGCGCCTTTGGTTTTGCAGTCCCAGGCGGCATAAATGTCGGCCGGAATTTCAAAAGGAATATGATCCCATTGCAGAAATTCACGGGTTTTGGCTATTTCGCCATCGCCCAAAGGCGAGCCGTGACTGTCATGAGAGCCTGATTTATTCGGGCTGCCATAGCCAATAATAGTTTTACAGCAAATCAGCGTGGGTCTGTCAGTTTCTGCCTGAGCTTGTGTGATGGCATCGGCAATTTGAGCTGGGTTATGGCCATCCACCCGGATCACTTGCCAGCCATAAGAGTGAAAACGTGCCGGCGTGTCGTCGGTAAACCAGCCTTCGACATGGCCATCAATAGAAATACCATTGTCATCCCAAAAGGCAATCAGTTTTCCAAGGCCTAAGGTACCAGCCAGCGAACTGGCTTCATGGGATAAACCTTCCATCAGGCAGCCATCACCGAGGAAACAATAAGTAAAGTGATCGACGACTGGGTAATCAGGCCGGTTAAATTGCGCCGCCAGAGTTTTTTCGGCTATTGCCATCCCTACCGCATTGGCAATACCAGCACCCAAAGGACCAGTGGTGGTTTCGACGCCTGCGGTGTAACCCAATTCAGGGTGACCCGGAGTTTTGGAATGCAGCTGACGGAAAGACTTTATATCCTCAATAGATAATTCATAACCTGTTAAATGCAGCAATGAATACAACAACATAGAAGCATGGCCGTTACTCAGCACAAAACGGTCTCTGTTGCTGAATGACGGATTAGCCGGGTTATGCTTTAAAAATTGTAGCCAGAGTACTTCGGCAATATCGGCCATGCCCATGGGGGCGCCGGGGTGGCCTGAATTGGCTTTTTGTACTGCATCCATAGCTAAAGCGCGGATGGCATTAGCGCGGGTTTTGTGATCAGTTTGATGATGAGAATGCATGGCAATATCCTAAGACTGTTGGTTCAGGTTTTGTAACAGTTGCTCCAGCTTGCGCTGATCCACTGCAAATTTGCGAATACCTTCGGCCAGCTTTTCAGTAGCCATGGCGTCTTCATTCAGTTGCCATAAAAATTCAGCCTGACTCAGGGCTTTGGGTGTGGCGGGGCTTTGGGTGCTCACTGGCTGCAAAGCTGCTGGTAAAGGGTCAAAAGAGTCTTTGAGTTGCAGTAACAAATTAGGGGCTATCGTTAGCAAATCACAACCCGCCAGTTGGCGGATTTGATCGACATTACGAAAGCTCGCACCCATCACCACTGTCGGAATGCCATGGTTTTTGTAATAGTTATAAATAGTTTTGACTGATATGACGCCGGGGTCTTTATCACCGGAAAAATCCAGCTCTGGCTGATTTTGTTTGTACCAGTCCAGAATACGGCCAACAAAAGGTGAAATTAAGGTCACACCAGCATCGGCACAGGCTTTGGCCTGAGCCAGACTAAAGATCAACGTCAGGTTGCAATGAATACCTAACTTCTCCAGCCGTGCTGCGGCCTGAATACCTTGCCAGGTGGCTGCCAGTTTAATCAGCACTCTGTTGGAGTCCACGCCTGCTGCGCGGTAACGACCAATAATACTCAAGGCTTTGGCCACACTGGCTTCGGTATCAAAAGACAAGCGGGCGTCAATTTCAGTTGAGACCCGACCTGGTATATGGCGCAAAATTTCACAGCCAAAATTCACTGTCACTTGCTCACAGGCTGCAGCAATATCCTGCTCATTGCCTTTGAGTGCGCTGTGCAATAAATGCTGATAATCCGCCTGCTGGCTGGCCTGCAATATAAGCGATGGGTTAGTGGTCGCTTCGGTAGGTTGAAGCTGTTGTATAGCGGCAATATCGCCGCTATCTGCCACTACGACCGTTATTTTGCTGAGTTGTTCTAGCTGATTCATATCATCTGTATCCGTTTAAGTTTTGTGTATTCATTTTTTATATACGCTTTGCTCTGGCCCTAAATAACTGGGCTTCAGGCCGCCTGTATCAATCATCAGTTTTTGCAGCACTAAGGCCGGGTCGACCAGATAAATTCGTAGTTTATGTTCGCCAGGCTTATTCACTTTGATAGCAGTTTTGATCACCCGCACCCCATCCAACACTGCGTTATCCCACACAGCAGGGTTTTTATTTGCCAGACTGTCTACAAGTTCGGGCTTGTCATTATTCAGCGCCACAGCAAAACGCAAACCACGGCCAGGCACCAGATCCAAAGTGGGGGCTATCACGCTATGCAAAGTGAATTCACCCGTGGAATGGAAATACAGCGGGTATTCCAGATAAGGGGCTTTGCGAATATCTTTGATTTGATAATCCAGTTCTGTCATAGCTGCCATTGAGGCTTCACCACGGCCATGGCCCGGGATCAGTTGCCACCAGCTTTGGTTGTTATTGCCTTGTACCTTTGCACTGGCGGCGTCCAGCGCTATATAACCGTCTGCTTCAACAAAACCTGAAGTCGGCTCTGTTTTAGGTTTCACGGCCGACACTTTAATTTTGGCGCCGCCCCAGCCAGTGCCCTGCACATGCACTTCGCCGACATTCAGCCCGGTTTTCACTTTGCTCCAGTCGATGTTGACCTGAATCGTTTGTGCAACTTCAATCTGGCCTTTCGTTTGGCTGAGCTGGATCCAGTCGGCTGATGCTTTAGCATTGAACTCAAAGGGCAAACTGCCTTTGTTAAATACTTCAATGCTGCGCTCTGTTTGACCATGAGGGTAAAAAGGGTCCAGTGCTAAGGGCTGACCTTTGTATTCGCTGATAGGCCATGAAAAAGCCGAACCTTCAGGCGCTACGCCCATATCTGCCACGGGCATAGGTTCTGCGACTGACACCACAGGCATTAAGTTCGCAGGTGGGTTACGCCAGTAGGTAAAACCAATGTGAGGTTGCGACATCATATGGTTCCAGCGGCCATCGCTCAGGCTGTGGTAAAGATTCGTTAGCTCTGCATCCTGTTTAAACCAGAAGCGCACCTGCTCTGCCCAATAAGTGGTAGTCACCCGGCCTTGTTCGCCATGCAATTTATTCATCGCCACTGCACGGTTTAATTCATACACAGCCTGACTGGCTTTCAGTGGATGCGATACCAACTGGATATAAGCATCTCTTTGTTCAGTCGGTAATTGACGGTACAGCTCATCCGATTTTTTCACTAAAGCAGCAAGCTCCTGGCTGACGCGCTCTGCTTCCTGATAATGGAAAATGCTGTAGGTATGGGGTTCCACAGCTTCAGGTTTACGACGGCCGTTGTGTGTGGTGTAACCCTGGATCAGTTCAGCTATAGTTGCCGCATGTTGTGCACTGAATTGTTGCGTGGCCCAGCTGACGGCAAATTGCTCTAAGTTATCGGCTTTAAAAGCAGGTGGGTTCCAGGCCATACGCAGGAAAAAGTCGATGGGAAATTCCATCGGTTTTAAATCCCCAACATTGACTATCCAGATACGATCAGCCTGAAATTGCCAGGCTAAATTCATCTGTTCCCAGATTTTTGCCATAGGCACTGTATTAATCCAGCGGTAAGAGCGGGGGCTGCCGACATAATCAAAGTGATAATAGACACCAGCGCCACCGGCACGGCCACGCTCTTCGGCTGTGGGCAGGCGGCGGATATTGCCGTAGTTATCATCAGCCCAAAGTAAGGTCACATCGTCCGGCACTCTCATACCACGCTCATAAAAGCCTTGTACTTCTTTGTACAAAGCCCAGACTTGTGGCACGTCGGTGATCGGTTTGTCTTTAAAGGTTTCTGTTAATATCTGGCGTTGATCGGCTACTACTTGCTCCAGTAAGCCGATGTTTTCACCTTCGCTCATCGGCTCATCTTCCTGACCACGCATGCCAAGAGTAAAAATGCTTTCCAGGTTTTTATGCCGCTTCGCGCCTTCTTGCCAGAACTTATAAATAGTGTCGCGGTTGCTGGAGTATTCCCATGGTCCTTTACCGTATCTGTTCCATTCTTTGTCGGCGCGCATCATAGGCTCGTGGTGGCTGTTGCTCATCACTATGCCCATTTCATCGGCCAAAATAGCGTTTTGTGGATCGTCATCGGCAAAGGCGTTATTCCACATCGCAGGCCAGAGGAAATTCGACTTCAGCCGCAGTAAAAGCTCAAATACATGCTGATAAAACTGGCTGTTGTAGCCGCCAAATTTTTCGCTGGTCCAATTGGTTAAAGCCGGATGTTCGTCATTTAAAAAGATGCCACGGTATTTTACTTTGGGCGCATCAGTCAGGCGGGTGCCCGCTTTGATATAAAGCTGTTCTTGCTTTTTCACCGGCACATCGGCCCACCAGCTCCAGGGCGATACCCCTATGGTTTCGGCCAGATCATAAACGCCAAAAATAGCGCCTCTTTTATCGCTGCCAGCTATTACCAATGCTTGCTCGACGCCCGGCAAAGGCTGTTCAATCACCTGAATTAAATAGGCTTCCCAGCGACCCTGAATGGCGCTTACATCCAGCTTTCCTGCGGCTATCAGTTGATCGAGAAGTGTATTGTTGCCCAGGCTGCCGATAATCAGCAGCTGCTTGTTTTCCGCTGTTTCACTGATACTTAAACTTTTGCCGCTGACTTTTTGAATATCCTGTTGCAGGCTTTGTACGGCACGTTTTAAGCCTTTATGGTCCTTTTCATCCAGCTGAATTGTTGCCTGCGTGCTTTTGCTAACCAAAGCAAAGTCGCCTTTGGCTGGTTGTTGCGCCAGATAATCAGCTGGCAAAGCAACAACTGACGTGCTGAAAAGGGCTAAGACTAAACTGAAAGTAAAAGCGGTTTTCATGGCCTGGCTGTTCATGGGGTGGCCTCTTTTTCCTGTCGTGCATGCACACCTAAAGTGGTGCCAACAAAACCACCAGCGACCTGAGTGCTTAAGATTTTGGCATCCTGCACTTCACCCAATTGTTGCCATTCGCCATTTTGATCAGCGTAATAAAAGCTGATTTCTCCCGCTTTGCCTTGGATTCTTAGCTTCAATTGTTCTGTATTGGCAGGTAAGTCCTTGCTGCTAACCAAGCTGGGTTTACCGCCTTTGGCTTGCTCAAGAAATACAGTAGTTTTACCAGCTGCAGTTTTTACCCCCAGATAGTAATGATATTGCTCGTTCTGAAATACCACCAAACCAGCTGAAATCTTGCCTTTTGGCACCAGCAGGCTGGTGCTGGTTTCAAAGCTGGCATGTTGCTGGCGACGACCTATAAAAGCAGGTTGTGATAAGGAATCCATGCCGACAGCTTTGGCATTCAGCAGCAGGTTTTGTCCATCCAAAGTGAGCCAGCTTTGATCAAATTCACGCAACAGGTTCCAGTCCGGCTTTAAGCTTTGGCTATCAAATTCATCACGCCAGCTAAAGTTGCCAGTTTGTGTTAAAGCGCCAGTGCTACTGATTAAGCCGGTTGGTGCAGTATGACGATAAGGTATTTCTTGCCCCTGAGGCAGAATAGTGGGCCATTCGTCTTTCCAACTGACGGGCAGCAAAAAGGTTTCGCGGCCTGTATTAAAGTAAGTCTGGTCGTAGGTGCGGGTGGCTAGAAATACCGCCCACCACTGGCCATCAGGTAACTGCACTAAATCGGCATGACCAGCTGTGGTAATAGGGTTAACTCTGTCGGCTGGTAAATCACGTTGCGTCAGAATAGGGTTATCGTTGTAAGGCACAAAAGGCTCATTCAAACTGCGGGTTCTGAATACCACGGCCGAATGTTGATCAGCAGTGCCGCCTTCAGCACAGACCAGATAATACCAGCCGTTATGCTTGTAAATATGCGGAGCTTCAATCCAAATCGGCTTAGTGCTTAAATCGACGCCACCATTCACCAGCAGTTTTTTTGAATCCGGCAACACGGCTTTTTTCACCGGATCGTATTGCCACATCCAAATGGCTCTGTGGCCTTCATACAAGGCTTCTCCAGGTGCTTCGCCGTTATGGCTGATATAGACCTTACCGTCGTCATCAAAAAATAGATCCGGGTCTATGCCTTCCACTTCCGGCAACCAGATCGGATCCGACCATGGCCCGGCAGGGTCTGTTGCGGTCAGAATAAAGTTACCGCCTTTATCCACTACAGTGGTGATGATGTAAAAAGTACCGTCGTGATAGCGGATAGTAGGGGCAAAAATACCACGGGAGACTTGCATGCCTGACATGTCGACCTGCGAGGCGCGGCTTAGTGCATGGCCGACTAATTGCCAGTTCACCAGATCAGTGCTGTGTAAAATCGGTAAGCCCGGTGTATAGGAAAACGAAGACAACACCATGTAATAGTCATCACCACGGCGGGTAATACTGGGATCAGGGAAAAAGCCTGCTGCGACAGGGTTTTGGTAGCTTCCTTTGGCTAAAGGTTCGGCAAAAACAGCGTCTTGGCCCTGATAATCAAACCAGTGAAAAGTCGCTATGGTGCTGACGTCATCCGTTGGTTTTTCCGGCTGACATCCGCTGAACAACAGGCTCAAGCCCATCAGCGCAGAAGCGTAGGTTGTCTTCATTTTTATCTGTTCCTTTGACTAGTTGCGTCAGGTCTGAACAGAAAAATACCATGACCATCAAAGGCTTCGGCTTTATGAAAATACGTCAGCTTTGTGCGTTTTTTCGGTGGTAAGGCTTTAAAAACGATAAGGGCGCGGGTTAACCGATACCTGGTATCGGATTGGCATTTAGAAGGACGGGTTGTAGGGGCCGCGGCTTGTCCCGGCCCGTCCATCGGGGTATCGTCACGACGGGCGGGTACAAGACCCGCCCCTACAAATTTGTTTGTTATTTAGTCATTCACCGCCACGTTATTCAGCATTTCACCCCGTGCTTCACGGTATTCTTTTGGTGTCTGGCCAAAATGGCGTTTAAACACCGCATACATATATTGCAGCGACGGATAACCGCAGATATTGGCGATGGCGATAGGGTTAACCTGAGTATCAACCAACATTTTGCAGGCTTTTACCAGTTTTTGGTTATGCAGTTCGGTATGGATCGAATGGCCACGTTCTGCTCTGAAACGCTGTTCCAGGTTAGAACGTGAAATACCGACAAAATCAGTCACTTGTTCTACTTTTGCACCACGAGTCGCATGACGGCGGATATAGTGCATCGCCTGAATGACATAAGGGTCACGCAAGGCTTTAAAGTCTGTTGATTGGCGTGAAGCCACGCCCACAGGCGGTACCAGAATACGTTTTTGACCTACTTCGATATTATTCAGTTGGGTATGCAGCAGCTTGGCGGCTTTATAACCCATTTCAAAACAACCCTGAGTTACTGAGCTTAAGCTGATTCTATTAAGGAAACGGGCTATATCGTCGTCATCTATGCCAATGATAGAAATATTATCCGGTACTACCACACCCAAATGTTCGCAAGCTTGCAGCAGATGGCGGGCGCGGGAATCTGTGACGGCGATAATGCCAATAGGTTTAGGTAAGCTTTGGATCCAGTCGGTCAGGCGGTTCATCGCATATTGCCAGGTTTCAGGTCTGGTGCAGTGCCCCTGATAAATCTGACAGTCGTAACCATCCTGAGCTGTTAATTTTTTCACCGCACTTTCGCGCTCGCTGGCCCAGCGATGCTGCTCGTCGGTTGGCACACTGTAAAAGGCAAAACGGTCTAACCCTTTGCGTTTCAGGTGCTCATAAGCGGCTTGCACCAGCGCATAGTTGTCGGTGGCGACATAAGGAACTTCAGGGTAATCTGCCGCTTTACTGTAAGAGCCACCCACTCCAACTATAGGTTTGGTGGTTCCGGCCAAAGCGCGTTGAATATTCATATCATCGAAGTCGGCGATAATACCGTCGCCACCCCATTCATGAATGTGTTCGAGACGACAGAGGAAATCTTCCTCCAGATACACGTCCCAGTCGACTTTTGATGATTGCAGGTAATGACCTATGCCTTCGATCACTTGCCTGTCGAAAACCTTATTAGCATTAAACAAAAGTGTAATGCTGTGTTTAGCTTTAAACATATCCCCGTCCTGTCGGTTTACCCTTAGTACCTGAAGCTGCTGACTGCGCTTGTCGCCTGACTGCAACTCCAATTACTTTGGGTATATATCGTTATCTTTTTTATTTTTTGTATTTAAGCGGGTTAAATATTAGCCAGTCAGGCTTTTTTGGCAAACGATAAATCATAATTCAGCAGCTAATTATGAATTTTCGTAATTGCTGGTAAGCAATCCCTCGCCAAGTATTAGCTCACCAAAAGTCAGAACAGATTTCAGATTATGTACATAGGCATAGATTTAGGCACTTCGGGCATCAAAGTGATTTTGCTTGGCGAGAACGGCAAAGTAATAGATAGCGCCAGTGCTGAGTTGTTAGTCAGCCGGCCCCAGCCTTTATGGTCAGAGCAAAACCCAGAGCACTGGTGGCTTGGGCTGCAGTCTTGTATGGATCAGCTTAGCCAGCGTCAATCTTTAGCTTCGGTTAAAGCCATAGGTTTAGCGGGCCAGATGCATGGCGCTACTTTGCTGGACGATCAGAACCAGATTATTCGCCCAGCTATTTTATGGAACGATGGTCGCTCTTTTGAGCAATGCCAGCAGCTGCAATTGAAAGTGGCCGATTTGCCACAGATCACAGGCAATCTGGCGATGCCTGGTTTTACCGCACCTAAATTACTTTGGTTACGTCAGCAGGAGCCACAAGCTTTTGCTAAGGTCGCCAAAGTACTGCTGCCAAAAGATTATTTACGTTTTTGCTTAAGTGGCGACTTTGCTTCCGATATGTCGGATTCAGCCGGTACTTTATGGCTGGATGTGGCTAAACGTGACTGGAACGACGAGCTGTTGTGCGCTTGTGGTTTAAGCCGTGATCAGATGCCAAAACTTTACGAAGGCAATCAGATCACAGGCACCTTGTTACCTGACCTGGCGAAACGCTGGGGTTTAGCCGCTGTGCCTCTGATCGCTGGTGGTGGTGACAATGCCGCCGGTGCTGTGGGTGCTGGTATAGTACGTCCGGGTCAGGCCATGTTATCTCTTGGTACTTCGGGTGTGTATTTTGCTGTCAGTGATGGCTTTCTGGCGAACCCTGAATCCGCAGTACATAGTTTTTGCCACGCCTTGCCGAATACCTGGCATTTGATGTCTGTGACATTAAGTGCTGCCAGTTGTTTGCAATGGTATGCCGAACATTTAGTGAAAACCCCTGTTGCTACTTTGCTGGCCGATTTGGAGCAGGGGCTTGGCGCTATTGAAGATATGCCGCTGTTTTTACCTTACCTGTCAGGTGAGCGCACTCCTCATAACAATCCCAATGCTAAAGGTGTCTGGTTTGGTCTGGACTACAACACTGACCAAAAAGCCCTGACCTATTCGGTGCTTGAAGGCGTCAGTTTTGCGTTGTTTCAGGGCGCAGAAGCTCTGCATGCCAGCGGCCTGATGCCTACAGAAATTAATCTGATTGGTGGTGGTGCCCGCAGTCCGTACTGGCGGCAGTTGCTGGCTGATGTGATGAACCAACCACTCACCTTCAGAGAAGGTGGTGAAGTAGGGCCTGCCTTAGGTGCTGCTCGTTTGGCCAGATTAGCCATGGAGCCTGATACAGCACTGGATGTGCTATGCCCGCCACCTCCAGTGGTCAGTCAGCATCAACCAGACGCCAAACGTCACGCCGCTTTGGCCAAACGCTACAGCAAATTTAAAGCCTTGTATCAGTCGTTGGCTGAGCATTTTTAATGGTAGGGGCGGTGGTTTATCCCCGCCCGTCTCAAATTACAAGACGATGTTATTGAGGGCTTGCCCCGCCCGTCTCAACAGAACGCCGATGCCTTTAAAAAATAAATTGTAGGGGCGGGGTTTATCCCTGCCCGTTCAGACATGAAAGCGATACAGCAAAAACAACGGCAATAAAGCAAAAGCACAAGGTGGCTTTGAAAAAACATAATTGTGAACTTAGCCAGCAATGCCCACCATTAGCAGCATTGGAATTGATGTAACACAGGAGAGCAAAATGGCTCAGTATTTCGATCAGATTAATAAAATTGCGTATGAAGGTGCCGACAGCACTAACCCTTTAGCGTTTAAACATTACAATGCCAGTGAAGTAGTGCTGGGCAAAACCATGGCAGAGCATTTGCGTATGGCTGCCTGTTACTGGCACAACTTCTGCTGGAATGGTCAGGATGTATTTGGTCAAGGCACTTTTGGCCGTCCATGGTTAGAAGCCGGTGACGCTATGGCGCAAGCCAAAGCTAAAGCCGATGTAGCTTTTGAATTCTTCAGCAAGCTGAGCATTCCTTATTATTGCTTCCATGACATCGATGTATCGCCTGAAGGCAACAGCATTAAAGAATACATCAACAACTTCGCAGCTATGGTGGATGTGCTTGAGCAAAAGCAAGCTGAAACCGGCGTGAAACTGTTATGGGGCACAGCGAATTTATTCAGTAACCCACGTTATGCTGCAGGTGCTGCTACCAATCCAAATCCGGAAATTTTCAGCTACGGCGCTACGCAGGTTTTCCATGCGATGAACGCAACTCAGCGTTTAGGTGGTGAAAACTACGTATTGTGGGGCGGTCGTGAAGGTTACGAAACCCTGCTGAATACCGACCTGCGTCAGGAGCGTGAGCAACTGGGCCGCTTTATGCAAATGGTGGTTGAGCACAAACATAAAATCGGTTTTAAAGGCACTTTACTGATCGAACCTAAGCCACAGGAACCCACCAAGCACCAGTACGATTACGATTCGGCAACAGTGTATGGTTTCCTGAAGCAATTTGGTCTGGAAAAAGAATTCGCCGTCAATATCGAAGCTAACCACGCTACCTTGGCTGGTCATTCGTTCCATCATGAAGTGGCTACTGCTATTTCGCTTGGCATTTTTGGCAGCATCGATGCGAACCGCGGTGATGCACAAAACGGCTGGGATACCGACCAATTCCCGAACAGCGTAGAAGAGCTGAGCCTGGTGATGTACGAAATTCTCAAAGCTGGTGGTTTCACCACTGGTGGTTTCAACTTTGACGCCAAATTACGCCGTCAGAGCATGGACCGCGCCGATATGTTCCATGGTCATATTGGTGGTATGGATCACCTGGCTATGGCACTGAAACGTGCAGCAGTTCTGGTTGAAAAAGACTTCTTAGGTAAGGCAGTCGCAGAGCGTTATGCCGGCTGGAATGGCTCTTTAGGTAAAGCCATCCAGAGCAGCGAGCATTCACTGCAAACTCTGGCTGCTATGGTTGAACGCGAACAGTTAAGCCCGAAAGCCGTCAGCGGCCGTCAGGAATTACTGGAAAACCAGGTGAATTTAGTGTTGTTCAGATAGGCCTCCCGAACCCTGTCGTTGCCCGGCTAGCCGGGTATTTTATCCGGGCGCGGGAAAGCTACTGCGCCCTATTTTCTTCCTTAGCATTACTTCATCACAGCAGTTCGCATTCGGTGGGTACGAGTAGTTGTTTTTTATTTTTCTGTAATCGACATGAAAGCAAGCGGAATTGTACTGGGGTACCTTGCGAAATCTGACCCCATTGGTTTGGATTCGTTGGCGATAGCTAATTCAACTTACCCACACTGATCAAATATTTTTTCACGACTTCAATCTGGCCCGCATTATTAAATAGTTTTATTGATTCTTTCACATACTCAAGTTCTGAATTACCACATTGCACTCCATCAGTAATTTCAGCGGAGGAGCTCACATAGGTTATATCTCCTACCAAAATGCCATTGATAAAAACAGGCTTACTAAGTGTTGTTAATCCGTCACTGGATGTACTCAAAATTTGTTGATTATCTATTGTAACTTCTGAGCACTTGCCACCAAGAATATGACAAAGTGCATTTTTATAAACTGTAAAGTCTCTTACCTCCTTTTCACCTTGCGAAGCAGCTAACGAATATTGTTTTTCGTAGGAATAGGAAACAAGCGCCAATGTTGCTCCTTGACCGAAAAAAGATACATTTTGGTCAGTGAAATCCACTTTATTTCCAATGTTACTCATTACTAGATCATCAAAACTACAAGAACAGACATTAAAAGACATTAAAAAGAACAACATATACTTCATAAACAACCTCCGGCCTAGGCAAAATCTGGTGTCAGGTCTTGCCCTTTGCCCCAAGACCTGACACCAGTGCTCTGTAGTTTATTGACTTGTTAGAGCTTATAAGCACGGTCAATAACCTGCTCATATTCTGAAATCTCAAACCGAAATGGACCAACGCCGACTAATACTTGGGGTTCTTCGTAGCCGTTCTCGTAGGCAAAGCTTTCCCAAATATAGACATTATCTTCCTTCCTGATTATACAGCCGTACGCACCACATCCAACATCTGCACATTCTGGACATACATAGATCAACCTTCTTCCACTAACCATTTTGGGCGCTTCTAAAAGCAAAAGTTGTCTTTTACTATGCTCATTAAGCTTGTCCCAGCCACGAGCAAAACAGCCTAAATAGTCAGCATGCTCACCCTGATTGTTAGATAAAATATCTAACAAAGGCGATTCATCGACAATGAAACCTGAAGAATAGCTTTCATGAGTGTTGTCACAGCCCTTCCGATGGAGAATATGCAAACTTAGTTTTTGAGGCTTCAAGTCTAAATCAACACAGTTGCCGCAATCAGGACATACAAAATATTCAACGCTATCAATAACAGATGATTCTTTGATAAATTTATTGCAGCTACTACATTTCATGAGTGAATTTTAACAATCCGTTTTAAAAGGCCGTATGCCCGCAAATCGAGCATTTTTCTGCCTTTTTTTATGATTTTTACTGATACCAAACTAACGCTGATGTACCTCTATTTCAACAGGTTTTTCTGAAATCACTAAAATTGTGGCCGACATAATCTATACAGCCGGTACGCTAGTTATAGTGGCATTTTTCGCGGAATTAATGACGGGCTCAATTTGCAATAAATGGAGTTTCAAATGCAAAAAAAGCTGGGAAAATCCCAGCCTTTTGACTATTGAATAAGGTTATTTACCAGCCTTTTCCGCCAGTTTAATCAACTGCGGTACCACTTCTTTTGGCTGATTTTTCCGGTCAAATAATAAAGGGTAGTCTGTTCTGCCTTTCATTGGCCAGTTGTTGCGCCAGGTCTGGTTGTCGTTGACGCCCCATAAAGTGACCCGTTCGATGCTGTCGCTGTGGCGTAAAAACAGCTCAAAGAATTGCAGGTATTTTTGTGTCAGTTGATCGCTGACTGCTTTTGGTAAGCCATCGGCGTAAGGGTTAAATTCTTGTTTTAACTTCATATTGAGTGAGATATCAGCGCCTACATTATCTGGATCAGGAAATGGTAATACCGAGATATCTAATTCGGTAATCATCACCTTCAGGCCTGTGTTTTTAAAAGCCACAATAGAGTCTTCCACTTCCTGCAGTGTTGGGTAATCCAGGCTGTAATGGCCTTGTTCACCAATACCGTAGATAGGTGCTTTTTTCGCTTTTAAAGCTGCAACCAGCTTTAACACTCCGGCACGTTTTTCAGGTTTAAATAAATTGAAGTCGTTGTAATAAAGCTGGGCTTTAGGGTCGGCCTGATGCGCCAGTTCAAAGACTGTGGCTATATAGTCTTGACCCAAGGCTTTATACCAGTTGGATTGGCGCAGAGTGCCGTCTTCATTTAAGGCTTCGTTGACCGCATCCCAGCCCTGAATACGGCCTTTGTAGCGGCCCATTACGGCGTTAATATGGTTTTTCAGTCGGGATAACACCAACTCTTTTGAGGCCGGTTGACCTTTAGCGTCCTGAAACACCCAGGCTGGTGTTTGTTCGTGCCATAACAATACATGACCTATTACGTTGATATTGTTGGCTTCGGCGTATTCAATCATGGCGTCGGCGGCAGCAAAGTTAAACTGGCCTTCTACAGGTTCAATAATTTCCCATTTCATCACGTTTTCGGCGGTCACCGCATTAAACTGCTGCTTGACCAGCTCCAGTGTTCCGAGCTCTTTGCCTTGTATTTGTGTTGCACTTAATGCAGTGCCAATACTGAAGTGTTTGCTGTACGCCTGTTTTAAAGGGGAGCTTTGATCTTGTGCATAAGCACTGCCTATCAGCAGGCTGCTTAACAAGATACAAAAGGAGATAGATCGCATGTGATGACTCCAAAAGTAATTAAAAATAAGTAGAACCGCTGCTGTTATCCCGCCTTGTCTAACTGATAGCGGATATGCGCCTTAAAAGGTTGGCCTGGGCGGGTAAAATGAAATGGAAAACCTTTTTGGTTGGGTGAGTCAGGGAAAAACTGCGGCTCAAGGCAAATACCCTGACGTGATTTAAAGGGGCCGGCTAAATGTTCACCGGTATACACCTGTAGGCCCGGATAGTCGGAATACACACTCAGGCGAACTAAGCCATCCGGGCTTATCAGTTCTGCCGCCGCCTGATGCAGATCGCCATTGACCACAAAGTTATAATCCATCCGGATACCGGTCAGCGTTTTCGCCGTGCTGAAATCCAGCGGGCTACCCTGCACTTTAGGCAACTCACCTGTTGGAATATTCTGCTCATCGGTCAGGGTGTAATGTGCCGCATGCAGGCAGAGTTTATGTTGATCAATCGGAGCCTGATCAGGCGCCAGGTTAAAATACGGATGTAAAGTTGGTCCCACTAGCGTAGTGACGTTGCTGCTGGCTTCTAGTTCTACATCCAAAGCACTTTGTTCAGATAATTGATAAGTCACACGAAAAGACACTGGGCCTGGATAGCCACCCTGACCATCAGCCATTTCGCAGCCCAAAACCAGCCTGGATTCCTGCTGTTCCAGCACTTTCCAGTTCATTTGGTGTAAACCTGCAGCGCCACCGTGCAGCTGATTTTGTCCTTCATTTTGTTCCAGTTGATAAAACTGCTGACCAATCAGCAAGCGGCCTTTACCAATACGGTTGGCATAAGGTCCAACTAAAGCACCGAGGTAAAAGGGGTCTTGCGCATAAGCATCCGGCTCGGCGTAACTTAAGATCAGTTCACGTTTGCTATTACCCACAGCCGTAGTCCAGCGCTGCATAGCCGCACCACGCTCCAGTATGGACAACTGGTCACCCGCTTTATTGGTCAAATGAAAGACGTTCATAAATGTATTCACTCCTGAAAATTCAACCCAAAGTAATTGGAGTTGCAACTAGGCGACAAGCGAGCGAGACCCCAGGAGCATAGTTACCTATGTGACTGGGGCGAGGAGCGCGGTCAACAACGTTGCAGCTTCAATTAAGAAGGGTTTTTAGCCCTGCATATCTTCTAATTCTGTCCCCTTGGTCTCATGCACCATCTTGATCACAAAGAGGATAGAAAAAGCAGCGCCCAGGGTATAAAGACCATAAGTTCCGGCCAGGCCAATACCGGCCAGCAGCAAAGGGAATGTCATAGTGATCAGGAAGTTACAGCTCCACTGTGCTAAACCGCTGACCGCAAGGCCTAAACCACGAATTTGATTCGGGAACATTTCGCCTAACATCACCCACATCACAGGGCCCCAGGACATATTAAAAAAGAACACATAAGCGTTAGCGCTGATTAAAGCCACCTGTCCCCAGTCACCTAACAACAGATTGCCGTTTTCGTCCTGACCTGCATTGGCAAAACAAAGCACCATCAAACCCAGAGTCACGGCCATACCAATTGAACCCCATTGCAGCAGAGGTTTACGGCCCACTTTGTCGATAATCAGCAAGGTAATGACACAAGCCGCAATACTTAAACCACCGCTAATGACGTTAATCAGTAAAGCGTCAGATTCAGAAAACCCAACCGCTTGCCAGAGCACAGCACCGTAATAAAACACCACGTTAATGCCGACCAATTGCTGGAAGCTGGCGAGGCCAATACCTACCCAAACAATTTTGCGCACTTTGCCTGTTTGGCTGCTTAATAAATCAGTCAGTCTGGGTTGATGATCTGCAGATAAAGATTGCTGAATTTCGGCGAGTTTGCGGGTCGCGGCATCGCTGCCATACAAGCGGGTCAGTACTGCAGCTGCGGCTTCATTGCTGCCTTTTAACACCAGAAAACGTGGGCTTTCAGGAATAAAAAACAGCATGAATAAAAACAATATGGCCGGGAAAAGTTCCATCCAGAACATCCAGCGCCAGGCGGCGAAATCAAACCAAAGTGCCGCAGTGGAAGCGCCTGCATATTCGGCTAGTAAGTAGTTGCTGACAAAAGCCATAAAAAGACCAAAGATGATGGCGATTTGCTGCAAAGTGGTTAGCATGCCACGGTAACGGGCCGGAGCTACTTCACAAATATAAGCTGGAGTAATCACAGAGGCAGCACCTACAGCTAAGCCACCTAAAATGCGGTAAATAACAAACTCAAAGGATCCTTCGGCAACGCCTGAACCCCAGGCGCTGACAATAAAAAATACGGCTGAGATGAGTAAGATGGTTTTGCGGCCACTGATATCGGCCAATCGCCCGGCAAAAAATGCACCTACAGCGCAGCCCAGCAGCATACTGGCGACATTAAAACCAGTACCGACACTCTGTGAATTAAAGGCTTGTTGCAGGCCATCGACAGTGCCGTTGATCACACCGCTGTCAAACCCAAATAAAAAGCCGCCTATGGTGGCGACTAAGCTAATAAACAAAATAAAGACCTTGTTGTCCTCTGAAACTGCTGGCTCGTTGCTGTGCTGCAAAATAATAACTCCTGTCGGTTCGCGCAAAGACTTAGCGCATAGCCTGAGCATAAGTTCTGTTTGACGGAAATACAGCCAGCTTGTTAAAAATCATAATTCTTTCAGTACATTCCGTTAGTCCACTTTAGTAACTCTCAATGTATGTTAAGGTCAGAAAAAATCATAAAAACAGCCGGCTTGCAGCGGGCGTAAAACAGCAACAGGCGAATTGATATGCAAACAGAAGTACAAAAATTATCGGTCACCGAAAAAATCGGTTATAGCCTCGGGGATTTGGCGGCCAATTTGATTTTCCAAACCCTGATGACCTTTTTGGCTTTTTTCTACACAGATGTTTACCAGATCCCACCGGGCGCCGCGGCTACTATTATTTTTACCGGCGGCTTAATTGGCGCCTGTTTTAACCCCATTATGGGCATTATCGCCGACCGGACTCAAACCCGTTGGGGCAAGTTCAGACCCTGGATCCTCTGGACCTCTATTCCTTTTGGCATCATTGCGTTGTTAGCTTTCAGCACACCTGATTTCAGTCCTGAAGGTAAAATTGCTTACGCTTTTATTACTTATGTGGTGCTGGTGCTGGTGTATTCAGCCAATAACCTGCCGTATTCAGCCTTAAGTGGTGTGCTGACCGGCAATATGGCTGACCGTAACAGTTTGTCGGCTTACCGTTTTGTTGCCGTGATGGTGGCGCAATTTATTATTCAGGCCTTGTTGTTACCGCTGGTACTGATTCTGGGCGATGGTGATAAAGCTGTAGGTTTTGAAAACACCATGACGCTGTTTGCTTGTGTCGGTATTGTGTTTTTCCTTATTACTTTTATCACCACCAAAGAGCGGGTTTTGACCTGCAGCGCGCAAAGTTCAACTATTCGTCAGGACATTGGTGACCTGCTGAAAAACCGGCCCTGGGTTATTATGCTGGTGCTGACCGTGCTGGTGTTTATTACCCTGGCGCTGAAAGGTGGCATGTATATTTTTTACTTCGAAAACTATCTGAATGAACAAGAAGTTGCTGTATTTCTGGAAGATATTGGCTTTAACGCTTTTATTGTTGGTTTAAATTCTATGTTGACCGGCATGGGGCTGAGCGAATTCCTTTGGCCTAAAGATGCTGCTACTTCAGGTTTCAGCTTATTTAATGCCGGTGGCATTATCTGCATGATTATCGGCATAGGTTTTTCTAAACCTCTGGCCGATCGTTTTGGTAAAAGGGATGTGTTTGCTGTAGCGCTTTTTATCTCCACTTTATTTGTGATGGCGTTTTACCTGTTCCCTGCTGATGCCATAGGTCTGGTGTTTTCCTCTCAGCTTTTGCATGGCTTTTTCTACGGCATCACTATTCCGTTACTGTGGGCCATGATTGCTGATGTGGCAGATTATTCCGAATGGAAAAACCATCGTCGCGCTACCGCTATTATTTTCTCTGCGATGATTTTTGGCCTGAAACTGGGCCTGAGCATAGGTGGTGCTTTGGTGGCCGGTATTCTGGCTCACTTTGGCTACGATGCTCAGCTGGCGGCTCAGGCACCAGACACTATTAACGGCATTAAATTATCGGTCAGCCTGTTTGCGTCAATACCTTTCCTGATGGGTGTGGCCTGCGTTTGCCTCTATGAAATTAACAAACACAAAGAAAGCCAGATAGAGCAGGAGCTGAACGAACGTCGCGCTGCTGCTGGTTTAGCACAAGCGGAGTAACAGTTATGTCAGACGATTTAAAAGTGCTGAAAGCCAAAGCTATTTCTCAGCCTTTGGTGGAGCACATTTATACAGCCGACCCTTCGGCCCATGTGTTTGATGGTCGCATTTATATTTATCCGTCACACGATATCGAGGCTGGTATCCCCTTTAACGACAATGGTGATCACTTTGGTATGCAGGATTACCATGTATTGTCGCTGGATAGCCCCGACAGCCCTGCTGTAGATCATGGTGTAGCTTTGCATATCAAAGATGTGCCATGGGCAGAACGTCAGATGTGGGCACCGGATGCGGCCAGAAAAGATGGCCGCTACTACTTTTATTTTCCAGCCAAAAAGCCAGACGGCATTTTCCAGATTGGTGTGGCTGTGGCCGACTCGCCTGTAGGGCCTTTTAAGGCTCAGCCAAAAGCTATTGAAGGCAGTTATTCAATAGACCCTGCCGTGTTTGAAGACGATGACGGCAGTTTTTATATGTATTTTGGCGGTATTTGGGGTGGTCAGTTACAAAACTACCGAAACAATGAGTACAGCGCTGACAACGCAGAACCCACAGCCGCTGAGCCAGCTTTAGGGCCAAAAGTAGCGAAATTACGCGACGATATGCTGGAATTTGCTGAAGCGCCGCGTGAAGTGCTGATTTTGGATGAACAAGGTCAGCTGCTATTGGCGGGCGATACAGACAGACGCTTTTTTGAAGCCTCCTGGTTGCATAAATACCAGGGCAAATACTACTTCTCTTACTCCACAGGCGATACGCACTTTTTATGTTATGCCACAGGCGATAACCCGTACGGACCTTTTACCTATCAGGGCCGGATTCTGGAGCCAGTGGTCGGCTGGACCACTCACCATTCCATCTGTGAATTTGAAGGTAAGTGGTATCTGTTTTACCACGACTCTATTTTGTCCGAAGGCGTCACTCATTTACGTTCAGTAAAAATGGCGGAAATTCAGTATGACGCAGACGGCAAGATCGAGACGTTAAAGCCCTACAGGGATTAATCAGGTATTTCACAGGAGGCTCTAGTGGGCAAACAACTTCTCTCTGCGGTGCTGGGTTTAGGAGTCGCTTTTGCGGCTTCAGCTCAGCAGCCCTATCAAAATGCCAGTTTGCCAACAGAGCAGCGGGTGGATGATTTATTGTCCCGGATGACGCTGGAAGAAAAAGTCGCTCAGCTGCAAACCGTCTGGCAAAAACGTCGCACTCTGGAAGATAAAGAACTGCAGTTTTTACCGGAAAAGGCCAAAGAATTGATACCACTGGGTATTGGTCATATAGGCCGCCCCAGCGAGTTTAAAACCCCGCAGCAAACGGCAGAATTTAACAATGCGCTGCAGCGCTGGTTAAAGGAAAACACTCGTTTGGGTATTCCGGCCATGATGCATGAAGAAGCTTTGCATGGTTATGCCGCTTTTGACGCCACCAGTTTTCCGCAGGCGATAGCCCTTGCCAGCAGCTGGTCACCACAAGATATGCATGATGTCTATGCGCTGACCGCTCGTGAAATGCGCGCTACTGGTTCACATTGGGCTTTAACTCCTGTGCTGGATATAGCCCGTGACCCACGCTGGGGCCGGATAGAAGAAACCATGGGTGAAGATCCTTACCTGATGTCGGCCATGGGTGTGGCCGCAGTGCAAGGTTTTCAGGGTAAAACAGGGAAAGCAGGCCCTTTTGCCGCAGATAAAGTTGTCGCCACCTTAAAACATCTGACAGGACATGGTCAGCCAGCTGCAGGGGTGAATATAGCGCCGGCTTTTATTGGTGAACGTGAATTACATGAAGTTTTTTTACCGCCTTTTGAAGCTGCGGTAAAGTTGGCGCATGCCAGCAGTATTATGGCATCTTACAACGAAATTGACGGTATTCCATCTCACGTTAATAAGCCCTTGCTCGAAGATATAGTGCGCCAGCAATGGGGCTTTAACGGCGTTATTGTTAGTGACTATTTTGCCATTGAAGAGCTCAGCAGCAGGCATGGTTTATACGGCAGCGAAGCGGCAGCAGGCAAAGCAGCGTTGTTAGCTGGTGTGGATATGGAAACTCCGGATCCCAAAACCTTTCCACATTTAACCGCCTTAGTGAAATCAGGCCAGCTGGATGAAGCCGCAATCGACAAAGCAGTACGGCGGGTATTGGCGCTGAAATTCAGGTTAGGTTTGTTTGAACAACCTTATGTGGATGCAACAAAAGCCAATGGGATTGTGGGCGCTGATTCAGATCGTGCTTTTGCCCGTCAGGTGGCTGAAAAGTCGATGGTACTGTTGAAAAACGACGGTACTTTGCCGCTAAAAGCTGACAAGATCAAACAACTGGCGGTAATTGGTCCTCATGCTGATGAAGTCTTGTTAGGTGGTTACAGTAGCATTCCGCGCCAGACTGTCAGTATTGTCGATGGTTTACGGCACAAGCTGCAAGGTAAAGCCAAAGTGGAATTTGCTGCAGGCACCAAACTCACTAAGGCCTTAACCCAAACACCAGCTAAACAGGCTGCTTTTGTCACCAGTGATATAGCACAGCGCAGTAAAGCCGCCGGCACTTATTCGATGCAACGCTGGAATTATGACGATATAGCTTTAACCGACGAGAATGATCGCAAAGGTTTGTTAGAGCAAGCTGTGACTCTGGCGAAAAATTCTGATGCTGTGGTGTTAGTGTTGGGCGAAAACGAAGGCTTGTCGCGTGAAGCCTGGGCTGACACGCATTTAGGTGATCGCAGCAGTTTAGATTTAGTCGGTAATCAGCTGGAGTTAGCTAAAGCTATTTTGGCGACAGGTAAACCGCTGGTGCTGGTGCTCACCAATGGCCGGCCTTTGGCTTTAGGCGAACTGGCATTGTCTATGCCGGCTATTATCGAAGCCTGGTATCTGGGGCAGGAAACCGGCTCAGCTTTAGCTAATGTGTTGTTTGGCGATGTAAGCCCTTCCGGCAAATTACCTCTGACTTTTCCTCGTAGTGCTGGCCATATTCCGAGTTATTACAACCATAAAATTTCCGCCAAACGGGGTTATCTGTTCGACGATATCAGCCCTTTATACGCTTTTGGTCATGGCCTGAGTTACAGCAGCTTTGATTACAGCGATCTGAAGATTGATGAAAGCAAAGCTAAAGCCAATGGCGAAGTGACTGTCAGTATGACGATTCGCAATAGCGGTCAATTTGATGCCACCGAAGTTGTGCAGCTGTATATTCAGGACCCTGCGGCCAGCGTAACCCGTCCTGTAAAACAGTTAAAAGGCTTTTTACGTGTACCACTCAAAGCAGGCCAACAGGCAAAGGTTGAATTTAACTTGCCGGTGAACCTGTTCGCATTTTTTGATCAGCAGATGAACTGGGTGGTTGAACCCGGTGAAATCAAACTGATGCTTGGCAGCTCTTCAGCAGATATCCGTCTGAATGGCAGTTTTATTATCAAAGGTGACATCACAGAGGTCGGTGCCAATAAGGCTTATTTAAGCCTGGCACGGATCATCCCAGAATAACGGCCCTTGGGCTGACTTCGAGTAAAAGGTTTGGAGGGCGTTTGAATGGCGAAGGCAATGGCAAAAGCGGTGGCAAAGAAAAGTAAGCGTAAAGAGCTGAGTAAGGGGTTGTTAGTTCTGGCTGGTGGTCTGGTGTTAACTGGTTGTGGTCAACCCGCAGTTCAGGTGCCTGAACCTGTTCCGGAGCAAGCGGCCAGCCCAAGTACAGCTGAAACACCTGTGATCACACCAACCAACTGGCCTTTGCAACAGCCGCCTATAGCGCGCACTCAAGCGATAGAAGACAAAATCAAAGCTTTGCTGGCACAAATGAGTCCTGAACAAAAAGTAGGGCAGATTATTCAGGCCGATATTGCCTCAGTCACGCCAAAACAAGTGCGGGATTATTATCTGGGGTCTGTACTGAATGGCGGTAACTCAGCTCCTGGCCGCGATAACAGAGCGGGCGCCGCAGCCTGGCTGGAACTGGCCGATGCGTTTTGGCAAGCCAGTACAGATACCAGTGATGGCCGGCCTTATATCCCTGTGATGTGGGGTACAGACGCTGTGCATGGTCACAGTAATGTCAAAGGCGCGACTATTTTTCCGCATAACATAGGTTTGGGCGCTATGCGTGAACCAGAGCTAATGCGTGAAATTGGCCGCGTCACTGCAGCTGAAATGCAGGTGACAGGTCTGGACTGGACCTTTGCTCCTACTATTGCCGTAGTAAGGGACGACCGCTGGGGTCGCACTTATGAATCTTATGGTGAAGACCCACAACTGGTGGCTTCTTATGCGCCTCATATTCTGCAAGGTATTCAGGGCGTTCCTGGCACTGCAGACTTCTTAAAAGGCCAGCATATGCTGGCGACGGTGAAACACTTTTTAGGCGATGGCGGCACTGTGGATGGTAAAGATCAGGGTGACAACCAGCATACCGAAGCACAATTGCGTGATATCCACGGCGCGCCTTATTACACAGCTATAGCAGCGGGTGCCCGGGTGGTGATGGCGTCTTACAACAGCTGGTTTGGCGAAAAGATGCACGGCTACCGTCCTATGCTGAACGACGTGCTGGTTAACCGCATGGGCTTTGACGGTTTTGTGGTCGGCGACTGGAATGGTCATGGTCAGGTCAAAGGTTGTACGCCAACAGATTGCGCTAATTCATTGTTGGGTGGCCTGGATATGTTTATGGCACCGGACAGCTGGGAAAAGTTGTATCAAAATACGTTGGCTCAGGTGAAAGACGGCCGTATTTCTACAGAACGACTGGATGAAGCCGTTGCCCGGGTGCTGCGGATCAAAGCCGAAATGGGTTTGTTTGAGCAGGTGAAACCTTCAGAGCGGCCTTTGGCTGGGCGTTATGAATTACTGGGCAGCACTGAACATAAAGCCATTGCACGTCAGGCGGCTCGTAAGTCATTGGTATTGCTGA